>JBOHBY010001105.1:0-3072 GCA_050698635.1 Spirillospora sp. | reverse complement strand
GCCGGGCGGCGCGGCGCCGCCGTCGCTGCCCTGCTGCGTGGCGGACTCGAACGTGCGGCCCCCGTCGCCGGAGGTCAGGAACAGCCCGCGGGCGTTCTGGGGGTCGGTCTCGCCGCCGACCGCGACGACGGTCGAACCGACCGCCGCGACGTCCGCGATCTTCTGGTCGCGGCCGTCGGCGCTGGTGGCGCCGCCCACGGCGAACAGCGAGGCGGCCAGCTTCGCGCCGTCGCCGTCGCCGCTCTCGCCGTCGCCGTCGAACAACCCGGGGACCACGAGCACGCCCGCGGCGGCCAAGCCGGCCACGGCCAGCACCGCGACGCCGATGAGGAGCGGTTTCCCGACGCTTCCGCGAGACCTTTGCGGCCGGCCCTGTGTCCGCCACGGTTCCTCGATCGCCGGTGGTGGCGGCGCCATTGGCTGGACGGCGTCCTGACCTGGCAGGCCCGGTTGCATTGGAGGGCCCGGTTGTCCCGGCTGGACCGCACCGGGGATCTGCTGCGCCCACGGGAACGGTTCCGCGGCCGGTGGGCCTGGCGGCGTGCCTGGAATCTCCTGCGCGTAGGGGAACGGCTCGTGGGCGGCGGGCGCGGGAGCGCCGGGAATCTCCTGGGCGTACGGGAACGGCTCGTAGGCCGGAGGGCTCTGGGACGGTGACGCCGACGGGTACCCGGGCGCGGGCTGCGAGGGCGCCGGGGGCTGCTGTGCCGGGAACGGCTCGGCCCGGGTGGCGTCCGGCGGTAGCTCCTGCGCGTACGGGAAAGGCGGAGGCGCGGGCGTCTGCACCTGGGTCGCGTCCGGCAGGCCCTGCGGTTCCGGCGTCTCCAGCGGTGCCGGCGACTCCGGCACGGGCGGGGACTCCGGCACGGGCGGGGACTCCGGCGCGCCGGGGATCTGCTGCGCGTAGGGGAACGGCGGCGGCGCGGGGATGTCGGTGGACGTCGGCGGAGGGACGTTGACGGGCGCGGGCCCGATGGAAGGGACCTGCCGCGTCACGTCCGCGCCGGACGCGTCCTCGGCGGGCGCGGCCTCCTCCGGCTCCGCCTCGTGCTCCTGCTCCTCGTCGCCGTAACCGGGAAGCAGCTGCGCGGACGGGCTCGGCTGCTCGTTCAGCCACTGCGGCGGCGGTGGTGCCTGAGCCGGCTGCCCGGGATCGGGACGCTCCACCTCGTGGTCGTCATCCGGCTTTCCGGTTGGAGTCACACCCGCTCTCCCAGCATCAGCTCATGAGTTGTCACCGCGCATTCGCAGTCGTCAGCGATGATAGCGGCGCATAACGGACGCGATTCCCTCAGCGGCTCCGCCCCGCCGTGGCGCAGGTCTCGCCCGCGCAGCGGGTCAGCGCGTACAGCAGGTCCGAGAGGTGCCGCCGCCGCTGTTCCGGCAGCGTCCGGAAGATGTTGTTCAGCTCGTGGGGGTCGCGGCGCCGGTCGTAGTACTCGCGTTCCCCGTCGGCGTACTCGACGTACAGCAGGTCGTCGTTGCGGATCGCGTTGTACGTGGTCGGGGCGCCGGGCGCGGAGTCCTGCCGGTCCGGGTCCAGGGGGGAAGGCGGCGGTTTGACGTGCTCGACCAGCGCCGTCTCCCGCCAGCCGGACGGCGTGCTGCCGTGCAGGAACGGGACGAGCGACCGGCCGTCCGCCGCGGGCGGCGGGCGCACGCCGCCGAGCTCCAGGAACGTCGGGGCCAGGTCGGTGTTCTGCGCGACCTGCCCGACCTTGTGACCTGAGGGGACGCCCGGTCCGAGGACGACATAGGGGACGCGGATGTCGGTGTCGTAGGCGGTCATCTTGCCCCCGGCCATCCGGTGCTCGCCCATGTGGAAGCCGTTGTCGGACCCGAACACCAGGTAGGTGTCGCGGTCGAGGCCGAGTTGCTTCAGGGTTGTCCGGATCCGGCCGATCATCTCGTCCACGGACTGGACCATCCGGACCCGGTCGCGGAAGCCCGCGTCGATCAGGCCGACTCCCGGCGGGCGCAGCGGGGGGTGCGACCGCAGCCAGGACGGCTTGTCGCGGACGTCCGCCTCGTTGAACGACGGAGACTGCGGCGCGCGGAGGGCGGGGAACTTGCGGGCGTGGCGCGGCGCCGGGACGAACGGCCCGTGCGGCGCGAACGTCGAGATCTCCATGAAGAACGGCTGCGACGACCCGTGGGCCTTCTTGATGAAGTCGAGTCCCTTGGTCGCGAGGACGTCGGTCAGATAGTCCTGCGGCCTGTTCCCGTAGTGGACGAGCCGCCCGTTCTCGTTCAGGTTGTAGTTGTACTCGGGGTAGCCGTTGCCGGTGACGTACCACTCGCTCCAGCCGGGCGGGACGTACGGACGCGCCCCGCCCTGGGTGTCCATCGGCCTGTAGCCGTTCATGTACTTGCCGAGCAGCGCGGTGCGGTACCCGGCCTTCTGCAGGGGCGGCGCGAACGACGCCTGCTCGCCGCCCTTCGCCTTGAAGACGTCGTAGCCGCCGTCGGGCGGGAAGTTGGTCCGCACTCCGGTGTTGTGCGGGTACCTCCCGGTGAAGATCGTCGCCCGGGAGGTGCAGCACAGCGAGTCCGCCATGAGGAAGTTGTCGAAGGTGAGCCCCTCCCGCTGCATCCCGAGCACCTGGGGCATGTGCGCGATGAGGTTCCAGGACAGGTCGTCGGTGAGGACGAACACGATGTTCGGCCTGCTCGCCTTCGCCGTCCGGGTCCCGTCCGGCCCGGCGCCCCTCCCCTGCGGAAGGCTCCCATCGCAGCCGCTGAGGCCGAGCACGGCGACCAGGCAGAGCACGGCCGCGAGCCGCCGATGTCGCAACAACGTCGGTCTCTCCTTCGGGAGGCGGGAGCTGATCAAGGGTAACGAGCGCTGGGACGTTCCGTGTATGACGGACGTTTCGTGAAACCGTGGCGGTTCGCGGTTCCGCCCAGGTTGTTGGCATGATTCGGGTCCTATGAGGTGGACGGGCGGGGATCCGCGGGCGCTCGCGCCGGTGCTGCCGCTGATCGCCGGGGCCGCGATCAGCGCGCTGGTGGCGCTGGTCATCGGGCTGTCGGTCTCGTGGGGACCGCTGTCCGGCGGGGCCGGGGCGTCCC
>JBOHBY010001104.1:0-3615 GCA_050698635.1 Spirillospora sp. | reverse complement strand
CCCAGACCCCCCGCGCGGTAGGCTCGCGAAGGGCGAGTCATGATCTTCGCCGGCACATCCGTACACCGGTTCGAGAGGAGCCCGGCGTTCCGTGAGCAGGGACAACAGCACGTTTGATTGGTCCGACCAGGACAGGCGGGCGGTGGACGTGGTCCGCGCCCTCGCCATGGACGCGGTCGAGGAGGCGGGGTCCGGCCACCCCGGGACGGCGATGAGCCTCGCGCCCGCCGCCTACCTCCTGTTCCAGCGCTTCCTGCGGCACGACCCGACGGACCCGCACTGGCCCGGCCGCGACAGGTTCGTGCTGTCGTGCGGCCACTCCAGCCTGACCCTCTACATCCAGCTGTACCTGTCGGGCTACCCGATGACGCTGGAGGACCTGAAGGCCCTGCGCAAGTGGGGCAGCCTCACCCCCGGCCACCCCGAGTTCGGGCACACCGCGGGCGTGGAGACGACGACGGGCCCGCTCGGGCAAGGCCTCGCGAACGCCGTCGGGATGGCGATGGCGGCGCGCCGCGAGCGCGGCCTGTTCGACCCGGACGCGCCGCAGGGCGCGTCGCCGTTCGACCACACGGTCTGGGCGTTCGCGTCCGACGGCGACATCGAGGAGGGCATCAGCCACGAGGCGAGCGCCCTCGCCGCGCACCAGCGGCTCGGGAACCTGATCCTGCTGTACGACGACAACCACATCTCCATCGAGGACGACACCGCGATCGCGCTGTCGGAGGACGTCCGGGCCCGGTACGCGGCCTACGGCTGGGACGTCCACCGCGTCGACTGGACGGAGAACGGCGACTACGAGGAGAACGTCGCCGCGCTGGCCGCCGCGTTCGACGCGGCGAAGGCCGAGACGGCGCGGCCGTCGTTCATCGCGCTGCGGACGGTCATCGGCTGGCCCGCGCCGAACAAGAAGAACACCGGCAAGATCCACGGTTCGGCGCTCGGCGCGGACGAGGTCGCGGCGACCAAGCGCGTCCTCGGTATGGACCCGGCGGAGACGTTCCACGTCCCGGAGGACGTCCTGGAGCACGCGCGTGAGGTGTCCGAGCGGGGCCGCGCAGAACACGCCGTGTGGAACAAGACGTTCGAGGCGTGGCGGACGGCGAACCCGGAGCGGGCCGCCGAGTACGACCGGATCTCGTCGCGGACGCCGCCGTCCGGGTGGGACGCGGCGCTGCCGGTGTTCGAGCCCGGCAAGGACATCGCGACGCGCGCCGCGTCCGGGCAGATCCTCGCCGCGCTGGCGCCGGTGCTGCCGGAGCTGTGGGGCGGCTCGGCCGACCTGGCCGAGAGCAACAACACGACGATGAAGGGCGAGCCGTCCTTCATCCCGGAGGAGTTCCAGACGAAGGAGTTCCCCGGGCACCGGTACGGCCGGACGCTGCACTTCGGCGTCCGCGAGCACGCGATGGCGGCGATCTGCAACGGCATCGCGCTGCACGGCGGCACCCGCCCGTACGGCGGAACGTTCCTGATCTTCAGCGACTACATGCGCCCGGCGGTGCGGCTGGCGGCGCTGATGAAGCTGCCGGTCACGTTCGTGTGGACGCACGACTCGATCGGCCTCGGCGAGGACGGCCCGACGCACCAGCCGGTCGAGCACCTGTGGGCGCTGCGGGCGATCCCTGGGCTGGACGTCGTCCGCCCGGCGGACGCCAACGAGACGGCGGTGGCGTGGCGGACGATCCTCGGCCACACCGACCGTCCGGCGGGGCTCGCGCTGACGCGGCAGAAGCTGCCGACGCTCGACCGCGGCGGCGAGCTGGCGTCGGCGGACAACGCCGCGAAGGGCGGCTACGTGCTGGCCGACGCCGACGGCGGCCGCCCCGACGTGATCATCATCGCGACCGGGAGCGAGGTGCGGCTCGCGCTGGAGGCCCGCGCGGCGCTCCAGTCGGAGGGCACCCCGACGCGGGTCGTGTCGATGCCGTGCGTGGAGTGGTTCGACGCGCAGACCGACGCGTACCGGCAGGAGGTGCTGCCGCCTGGCGTGCGCGCCCGCGTGTCGGTCGAGGCCGGGATCGCGCTCGGCTGGCGCTCCTACATCGG
This sequence comes from Spirillospora sp., assembly GCA_050698635.1. Classification (GTDB taxonomy): domain Bacteria; phylum Actinomycetota; class Actinomycetes; order Streptosporangiales; family Streptosporangiaceae; genus Spirillospora. The sequence continues at coordinate 1,566 of JBOHBY010001104.1, read as the reverse complement.
CGACGCGGGCGAGGCGGTGAGCCTGGAGCACTTCGGCGCGTCCGCCGACTACAAGACGCTGTTCCTGCAGTTCGGCATCACCGCCGAGCGGGTCGTCGCGGCGGCGAAGGCCAGCCTGATCAAGGCGGCGGTCAAGCACGCGGGGCGCGGCGAGACCACCGGCAACTAGCCTGGTGACTAGGGGAGACACACGATGAGCGACATATTGAAGGAGCTCTCGGACGAGGGCGTGTCGATCTGGCTGGACGACATCAGCCGCGACCGGCTGCGGACGGGCGGCCTGGCGGAGCTGGTCAAGGACAGGAGCGTCGTCGGCGTCACGTCCAACCCGACGATCTTCGCGAAGGCGCTGAGCAAGGGCACCGCCTACGACGACCAGGTCCGCGACCTGGCGGTGCGGGGCGTGGACGTCGAGGAGGCGTCCCGCGCGATCACCACCTACGACATCCGCTGGGGCTGCGACGTGCTGCGCCCGGTGTACGACCGGACGGGCGGTCTCGACGGCCGGGTGTCGATCGAGGTCGACCCGCGCCTGGCCCTCGACACGCGCAAGACCGTCGCGGAGGCGCGGGCGCTGTGGTGGCTGGTGGACCGGCCCAACCTGTTCATCAAGATCCCGGCGACGAAGGAGGGCCTGCCGGCGATCACGGCGACGCTGGCGGAGGGCATCAGCGTGAACGTGACGCTGATCTTCTCGCTGGAGCGCTACGGCGAGGTCATCGACGCCTTCTTCGCGGGTCTTGAGCAGGCCAGGGAGAACGGCCACGACCTGTCGAAGATCGCGTCGGTGGCGTCGTTCTTCGTCAGCCGGGTCGACACCGAGATCGACAAGCGGCTCAAGAAGATCGGCACGGACGCGGCGGCGGCGCTGGAGTCCAGGGCGGGCGTCGCCAACGCGCGGCTCGCGTACGCGCTGTACGAGGAGAGGTTCGGCACCGCCCGGTGGAAGGCGCTCAAGGACGCGGGCGCCCGCCCGCAGCGCCCGCTGTGGGCCTCGACCGGCGTGAAGGACCCCGACCTCGTCGACACGCTGTACGTGGACGAGCTCGTCGCGCCCGGCACGGTCAACACGATGCCGGAGGCGACGCTGAACGCCGTGGCCGATCATGGGCGGCTGCGGGGGGACACCGTCCGCGGCGCCTACGACGACGCCCGCGCGCACATGGCCGCGCTGAAGGACGTCGGCGTCGACTACGACGACGTCGTGAAGGTGCTGGAGGACGAGGGCGTCGAGAAGTTCGCGGCGTCGTGGAAGCAGCTGCTCGACTCCATCACCGGCGAGCTGGAAGCCAAGAGGGCCGGCGCGTGACCTCGGTGGTGACCGCCGGGGGGATCTCGGTCACCATCCGCGGCGCCGTCGTCGACGAGAGCGAGACGGTCCTGGACCGTCTCGTCTCCGACGGCGTGCCGAGCTCGCTGACGTCGGGGAACGTCAACCTGTGGGGCCCGGACGCGGCCCCGCTGGCCGCCCGGAGGCTGGGCTGGCTCGGCCTGCCGGAGACCTCGCGGTCGCTGGCGGGCCGGCTGGCCGAGGCGGCCGGCGAGGCCCGCGACGCCGGTGTCGAC
>JBOHBY010001103.1:0-4957 GCA_050698635.1 Spirillospora sp. | reverse complement strand
GGGCACCACCCCACTTGAACCCGGCACAGGCAGCTCGCCGTTCGAGCGAACGCCCGCCCCGCAGGCAACGCAGCAGACCGCGCAACCGGGACGCTACTGAACCAGCCCACCCAAGCCGAGCCACACCAGTGGCGTCGGCCGGGGACCTTCGAGCGGACGCGGAGCCCCGAGCGCGGCAAACGGACCCCACAGGCCGAGCCACCCGAGCGGGGGAGCAAGCTTGTCGTCCAAGCGAACGCCTGGCCCGGGGCGGTGGCGAACCACTTAGGCAGGACGGTTACTCAACAAGCCCCACGCGAGCCGACCCACTCGACCGGGCGTCGCCTGGAGTCGTTCGACTGGTCGTGTAGACCGGACGACGTAGGTGAACCGCGTAGGCGGGGACGGCTACTGTGCCGGGCCCCTGACCACGGCGGTGCGGGACTTCCGGTGCCGACCGAGCCGTTCGGCGCGACCCGCTGGCGTTTCGCGTGGCCGACCGCGGTCTGCGGGCGGCGTCGACTTTGGTCCGCGCGCGCCGCGACACCTGAGCGGGGGGAGAGCGAGGTTGTTCGAGTGGAAGTGTGCGGCCCGATGACGTAGGCGGAATGCGTCGGCCGGGGGGATGGGTGTCGAGCCTGGCAGCGTGGGCCGAGCTACTCGAACGGAATGTCAGCCGGAGGCGTTCGAGTGAAGGTGCGGGCCTGATTGGCATGGACGGACCGGGTAGGCGGCGTCCCGTGGGGGCGGAGCACGTGAGCGAGGACGGCCGAGGAGGGACGTATGAGTGGGGCGGCGTGGGGACGGCCCAGGCGCGGTTCAGGCGGTAGGAAGCGCAGCGCCGGAGAAGGCGGCGTAGGAGAAGGCGGTGATCGGGTAGGCGGCGACGTGGAAAGGGGTGACCGGGAGGGCGGTGACCGGGAGAGGGGTGGCCGGGAGGGGGGTGCTGGGCGTGGGGCGGATCCTGAGGGTAAGGCGCGTGAGGTGTGTCTGCGCATGTTGTCGGCGTCGCCGCGGACGCGGGCCCAGCTCGCGGACGCGCTGCGGCGCAAGGACATTCCCGACGACGTCGCGGAACGGGTGCTCGGGCGGTTCAGCGACGTGGGCCTCATCGACGACGAGGCGTTCGCGCAGGCATGGGTCCAGTCCAGGCACACCGGCCGTGGCCTTGCCAAACGGGCCCTAGCCGCCGAACTCCGGCGCCGCGGCGTGGCGGACGAGACCGTCAACGACGCCGTCGAAACGCTGGGCGCCGACCAGGAAGAGCAGACCGCGCGTGCCCTCGTGGTCCGCAGGCTCCCCGCCACCGCGGGTGTCGACCCCGCCAAACGCGTGCGCCGACTGGTCGGCATGCTCGCCCGCAAGGGCTACCCGCCCGGCCTGTCCTACCGGATCGTGCGAGAGGCCCTGGCCGAGGAGGGCACCGACCTGGAGGCACTCCCCGACGACCCGCCGGTCGACTGACCACCTGAGACAGCTCGCGAAGTGCACATTAGGGGGGTGGTGGTAAGAAAGGACTCACGTTGACGTTCGGTTAGTCCGAAATGCCCGGTGTTTGCTTGCTCATTACCTCCATGCCGCTTACCGTTACGGCAGTGAGGAGTTACTCCGCGTCTCGCGGATTGTCATACGACCGAGCACGTTCCAGCGGCTGAGAGGCATACAGCAGACGTTCGTCGACCGGATTCGGCCGAGCCATCGGCGGCGCGCCGTGCGCGTCCCGGCGATGGCGGGTTTCCGGCCGTCCGCTGGACGCGAGTAAATCCTCGCTAGGCAGGGTCCCGACTCCGGACGGACCCGCGGCGAGGAAGGATCTGCCTCATGGAGAGCGTCCTGCTGGGTGCAGCACTGCTGGTGGCCCTGGTCGCTCTCGTCATCGTCGTCCTGTGGCGCCCCGGCATGCCCGGCAAGGCCGCCGCGGAGATGGCCCGGGCGCGGAGCGAGGGCGACGAGATCAGGGCGAAGGCCGAGCAGAACGCCAAGGCCACCCTGGAGAACGCCGAGCGGGACGCCCAGCGGATCGCGTCGGACGCGCGGGCGGAGGCCGAAGAGGAGGGCCGGTCCCTCCGGGACGAACTGCGGACCGTCCGGGAAGATCTCGAACGCCGGGAGGCGCGGCTCGCGGAGCGGGAGCAGCGGCTGGACGGCGAGGTCCGGCGGCTGGAGGAGTGGTCCGGACGGCTCGCCGAGGCGAAGAAAGCGCTGGAAGCCCGCAAGGAGGAGCTCGCCGGGGCTGAGGAGGAACGGCGGAAGATCCTTGAACGCACGGCCGGGCTCACCGCCGAGCAGGCCAAGGGAGAACTCGTCGCGGCGGTCGAGAACCAGGCGAAGCGGGAGTCCATCCCGATCGTCCGGGAGATCGAGAACGCGGCGCGCGCGGAGGGCGACAAGCGCGCCCGCAAGATCGTGACGCTGGCGATCCAGCGGGTCGCGAGCGAGCAGACCGCCGAGTCGGTGGTCTCGGTGCTGCACCTGCCGAGCGACGAGATGAAGGGCCGCATCATCGGCCGGGAGGGGCGCAACATCCGCGCGTTCGAGACGACGACGGGTGTGAACCTGATCATCGACGACACGCCGGAGGCCGTGCTGCTGAGCTGCTTCGACCCGGTGCGCCGCGAGGTCGGGCGGCTGACGCTGGAGAAACTCGTCCTGGACGGGCGGATCCACCCGCAGCGCATCGAGGAGATCTACGAGCGCAGCAAGAGCGACGTGGAGCAGCTGTGCGTCCGGGCCGGCGAGGACGCGCTCGTCGAGGTCGGCGTCGCCGACATGCACCCCGAGCTGATCGCGCTGCTCGGCCGGCTGCGCTATCGGACGTCGTACGGGCAGAACGTGCTGAAGCACCTGATCGAGTCGGCGCACATCGCGGGGATCATGGCGAGTGAGCTGCGACTGCCGGTGGAACTCGTGAAGCGGTGCACGCTGCTGCACGACATCGGCAAGGCGCTGACCCACGAGGTGGAGGGCAGCCACGCGCTGATCGGCGCGGAGATCGCGCGCCGGTACGGCGAGGACGAGGACGTCGTGCACGCCATCGAGGCGCACCACAACGAGGTCGAGGTCCGGACGGTCGAGGCGGTCATCACCCAGGCCGCCGACGCGATCAGCGGCAGCCGCCCCGGCGCGCGCCGCGAGTCGCTTGAGGCGTACGTCAAGCGGCTGGAGCGGCTGGAGCAGATCGCGCGCGACAAGCACGACGGCGTGGAGAAGGTCTTCGCCATGCAGGCCGGCCGCGAGATCCGGGTGATGGTCAAGCCCGACTCCGTCGACGACATCCAGGCGCAGGTCATCGCCCGCGACATCGCCAAGCAGGTCGAGGACGAGCTGACCTACCCGGGACAGATCCGCGTCACCGTCGTCCGCGAGTCCCGCGCCATCGAATTCGCCCGCTGACCCCCAGCCCCCCGGGCCCCCAGCCCCCGGGCCCCCAGCCCCCGGGCCCCCAGCCTCCCGGGGGCCCAGAACCGCCACCTACCTGCCTTGCCGCGCCGGACCCGCCGGTTGCGACCTCTGCTGGGCCGGGTCCACCGCCCGCCCTCCTCGCCCCAGCCAGAACTGCCCTCCTGACGCGTCGGCGGGCTGGCCTGCCGTCTGCGCACCTCGCCGGGACAGTTGGGGGGATGTTCAGCGGGCGGTTGGGTGGCGGAAATGCGGTGCGGTGATGATCAGGGCTTCCACCTGCGGAAGGATCATTTGTGAACAGGGTCTCCATGTTCGCGGGCGGCGTTGTTCTGGCTGCCGCCCTTGCCGCCGCCGGGATCGCCCAGGCCGCGCCGGACCGGGGCACCGGCGGTCAGCGGGTCGATGCCGTGATCGTCGGCCATCGGGGGTCGCCCGGCCAGGCGCCGGAGGAGACGCTCGCGTCCTACCGCAACGCGCTGCGGGACAAGGCGGACGTGTTGGAAGGCGATGTCCAGCTCACGTCCGACAAGCAGATCGTCCTGCTGCACGACGACACGCTCGTCAGGACGACCGACGTTGAGGAGGTCTTCCCCGAACGGGCGCCGTGGCGGGTCGGGCAGTTCACGCTGGCTGAGATCAAGCGGCTGGACGCCGGGTCGTGGTTCGACGCGCGGTACGCGGGGCAGCGCGTTCCGACGTTGAAGGAGCTTCTGGCGGTCGCCGGACGGCGCACGGGCCTTAGTTTGGAGATGAAGGCGCCTGCGAACAGTCCCGGTGTGGCGTCGCTGCTCGCGAAGGAGCTCAACGCGGCACGGCTCACCGATGGGGCGAGGCTGCCTTCGGGTGCCTATCGCGTGCAGGTCCACTCGCGTGACAAGGCGGCGCTGAAGGAGTTCAACACGTCGGCGCCGAAGGTGCGGTTGTCTTATCTGACGGGCGGGAAGATGCTCGGCGACGACGAGCTCGCCGAGCTGGCGGGCTGGACGATCGGCGTCTACGCGCACCCGCGCATGACGAGCGCCGCCGACATCGGACGCGCGCGGGCCAAGGGGCTGAGGGTGATCAGCGATCCGGTGGACAGCCCGACCGAGATCGCGATGGCGGTGAACCAGGGCTACGACTGGGTCACGTCGAACTTCCCCGCCACGGTGCGCCGCGTCCTCCAGCGCAGGAAGCCGTTCCCGGCGGCGAACGGCGTCGTCGTGGACAGCGTCTTCCCCAACCCGAGTGGCGACGACGTTCAGCCGGAGAACAGCGAGCATGTGGTGTTGCGCAACACGACGTCCCGTCCGGTGGACGTGAGCGGTGGCTATCTGCGTGACCAGGCGGGCAACCTGATGAGGATCGGCCCTGGGTATGTGGTCGGGCCAGGTGGCTTGCTGCGCGTTCATGTCGGGCCGGGGACGAACCGTCCGGACGCCTACTACAACGGCCTGACGACCGGGTTCCTGAACAACACGTCAGGCGACACGGTGTCGTTCTTCGCGGCCGGCCACTCGCTGCTCGATATCGGGTCTTACATCGTTCCGTGACGGGCGCGCCCACAGCCATAGCGGTGAGGAATCTGATCCGCCGC
>JBOHBY010001102.1:0-2429 GCA_050698635.1 Spirillospora sp. | reverse complement strand
GCCCGGCACCGCGCGGCCCGCTCCGGCGGCCGGCGCTCCCAGGTCTTCGGCACGGACGAGGCGGCGCAGACCCCGCTGCGCCGCGTCCGTCTCGCCGCCGTCGGCTGCCGTGTCGCGGGCACCCCCGAAGCGCGCACGGCCGACGTCTTCCTCGCGCACACCGGCACCGGCAACGTGCTCGTCCTGAAACGCCGCTGGGACGTCCCCGACGGCGAACGGCTGACCGGCGCCGACCTCGCCGGCCGCCGCATCCTCGGCGCGTCGCTCCGGTCCCTCGCCACCGGCAACGTCGTCTCCGAGAACGCGACCCGGAGCGCCGGACGGGTCGTCCGCGTCGCCGCGGGCCGGATCGCCAGGACGACCGTCACACCGCTCGGCGACGTCTGGCTCGGCCTGCCCGCCGGCCTTCTCGTCCGCGACTTCGAGGCCGAGGAACGCGCCCTGGACGCACTCCCGCCCCGCCTGGTCAGGCCCCGCGTCGCGGCGGAACTCGTCCGGGTCGTCGAGATCGCCGAGGTTCGCGACATCGGCTACCACCCCGGCGCGCAGCGCCTGGACGCCCTGGTCGCCGACGCCGCCGGAACAACGGCCGTCGTGTCGGCCGCCTACAGTCCGCACCGCCCCGCCGCCCTGGACGCCCTCGCCGAAGCGCTCACCGCCCGCCCCCGCCTGGTCAGCGGCGCCGTCCGCCGGGACCGCGGCGGCCTGGTCATCGACCCGTTCGCCGTCCTGACACCGGACGGCGTCATCGTCCCCGACCTGGCCCCCGGCGACGGCACCACCGCCCTGGACGCCCCGTCCGCGACCACCCCCGACCCCCTGGAACACGTCCTGGACGAGGCGCTGGCAGCCACCGCCGATCTAGCCCACCGCGGCCTCCTCCACGCGACCCCCGCCCTACGCGACCGCCTCTCCCACATCGCGAAATCCCTGGATCAAGCGGGCCTGACCAAAACCGCCGAGGCCATAACGGCCCTGACCGCCGCCCTGACCAGCGACGATCACCACCGCGCCACCCAGGCCTGGGCCAGCGCCCACATCCGCCTGATCACAACGTCAGAACTCCGCTGACGACCTCACGCCCTCACACCCTCAGGCGCGGCAGGTCAGCGGGCGGCCCCCGTTGAACTCGATCATGTCGTTGAGGGCGGCGACCAGGTCGATCTGGGCGCCGGGTTCTTGGCCGTCCAGCTCGGCGTAGGCGCGGTGCAGGTTGCCGACGAGTCGTTCGGCGTCGGTCAGCTCCGCGAACGGGCCGAGGTCGGCCTCCCGCGCAGCCTCCAGCGGCGTCAGCCCGGCGGACTTCCCCGCCTCCGCCGTCGTCTGCACGAACCGGGCGTACGCGACCACCCGGTCGATCAGCTCGGGACCCGCGACCGGGCCGTGCCCGGGGACGATGACCTCCGCGTCCAGCGGCGCGATGATCTCCTCAAGCACCCTGATCACGCCGGACACCGAGCCCTGCATCAGGAAGGGGGTGCCGCCGTTGAACAGCAGGTCGCCGCAGAACAGGACCCGGCGGTCCGGGATCCAGACGATCGAGTCGTTGGTGGTGTGCGCGGGCGTCCCGACGTGCCGGACCTCGCAGGGCAGATCGTCCACCCACAGGGTCACGCCCTCGGTGTAGGTGAGGAACGGCGGTTCGATCTCGATGTCGCCCCAGTCGACCTTCGTCCAGAACGGGTCGTCGAACGGCTTGCCCCACGCGAGCGCGCCCGTCCGCGTCTGCTCGTGCCCGACGATGGTCGCGCCGGGGAACAGGTAGTTGCCGAACGTGTGGTCGCCGTGGTGGTGGGTGTTGACCAGCGTCCGGACGGGACGGTCGGTGACCGACCTGATCGCCTCCAGGTAGGCGCGGGTCCTGCGCTCGGTCGAGCAGGCGTCCACGCTCGTCACGCCGCGCGACCCGGCGAGGAAGCCGGTGTTGTTGATCCACCAGGTGCCGTCGGGTTGGACGTAGGCGAACACCCCGTCCGAAACCTCTTGCAACCGCGGGCTTCCGGGACCTTCACGCTCCGGTGCGTCGCTCATGGCACCGGAAGTCTAGCCGCGGAGTCCGGCCCGCGGATCAGTGCTCGAACTCCGGCACGGTCGTCACGAGATGCGGTCGCGGTGAGCTTTCCCTGGCCGACGGCTCCTGCGAGTGGGCCGAGCGCAGTACCTCCCCGGCGCCGACCACGGCCGCGTCGCCGGTGTCGTCGCCGATGCGAGCGGCCAGGCCCGTCCGGTCGCGGATCAGCCGCTCCAGACCCGGCAGCCGCGCGGTCCCGCCGGTGAGGGTGACGCCGACGCTCAGCAGGTCGCCGGAGATCTCCGGGGAGCAGCCCGCGAGCCCGGCGCCGATCGCCTCGACGATCACGGCGACCGGCCCGGCGATCGCCCGGCCGACGTCCACGGTCGTGAGGACGACCTCGCGCGGCATCCCCGTC
>JBOHBY010001101.1:0-3716 GCA_050698635.1 Spirillospora sp. | reverse complement strand
CCACGCGGTCTGCGACGCCGTCGACGCCCCGTGCCCCACCCACGACCGGTCGCGGTAGGACCGCAGGTCCTCGCCCCAGCCGCCGTCGTCGCGCTGGTGCCGCTCCAGCCAGCCGACCGCGTCCCTGATCACGGGCTTGTCCGGACGGACGCCCACCGCGATCAGCGCGGGGACGACGCTGCCCGTCCCGTAGACGTGGTTCGCGCCCCAGCGGCCGAACCACGAACCGTCGGGTTCCTGTGCTTTCAGCAGCCACACCACAGCCCGCTTGACCAGCAGCGAGTCGGCCATGCCGCGGCAGGCCATCGCCTCGATCACGTGCGCGGTGACGTCCGCGGACGGCGGGTCGATGACCTCGCCGAAGTCGCAGAACGGCAGCTCGCGGCAGAGGGTGCGGGTGTTGTCGGCGTCGAACGCGGCGAAGCCGCCGTCCTTGGAGACCATCCCCGCCATCCACCGGACGCCCCGCTCGATCGCCGGTTCCGCGAGCGGATGCTGGACGCGGTCGAGAGCGATGATCACCTCGGCGGTGTCGTCGACGTCCGGATAGCAGTCGTTGTCGAACTCGAACGCCCAGCCTCCGGGCGGCAGCTCGGGCCGTTGCACCGCCCAGTCGCCCGGCCCTTTGACCTCCTCGCGGATCACCCAGTCGGCCGCCCTTTCCAGGGCCGGATGGCCGGTGGGGAGACCGGCGTCGGCGAGCGCGGTCATGGCGAGGACGGTGTCCCAGACGGGGGACTGGCACGCCTCCAGGCGCCGTCCTGTGCCGTCGCGGATCGTGAAGCGTTCGAGACCGTCCAGGCCACGGCGGATGACGGGATGGTCCAGGCCGTAGCCGAGCAGGTACAGGGCGAGGATGGAATACACCCAAGGCGGCTGGATTCCGCCCCACGAGCCGTCCCGTTCCTGGCGCGCGATGATCCAGTCGGCGGCGCGGCGCAGCGCGGCGCGGCGTACCGCCTTGGCCGGGCGGCGTTCGTAGACGTGGAGGGCCTTGTCGAGTGCCCGGAAGGCCACGTCCCAGCCGGATCGGCTGCGGCTTGCGGGATACGGGGCTTCGTCGTCGCCGGGGTACAGCTCGTCCAGCGTGAACGGCAGCGGACGGACGGGACGCAGTGCCGCCACCACCGTCAGCGGCACGATCGTCTGCCGCGCCCAGCACGCGAAGTCGTAGACGTTCAGCGGGAACCAGCGCGGCAGGAACATCAGCTCAGGTGGCACCACCGGCAGTTCGTCCCACGACCACCGGCCGAACATCGCCAGCCAGAAACGCGTGAACACGCGCGTCGCAGGGACACCGCCCTTGCCGCGGATGTAGGCAGCGGCGCGGGCCATGTGGTCGGCGTCGGGTTCGTCGCCTGCCAGGCGGAGTGCCACGTAGGCCTCGACGGTCGTCGACAGCTCGGGCGGGCCGCCGTGGAAGTTGGCCCATGTTCCGTCTTCGGCTTGTTGTGATCTGATCCAGCGGGCCGCTTCGCGTGTGTCTTCTTCGTCGCGGATGCCTAGGAATTCGCGGAGGAGGAGGTCTTCGGCGTCCATCGTCACGTTCGTTTGGAGCTCGCCCTTCCACCAGCCTTCCGGGGACTGGAGGAGGAGCAGATGCTCCCGGGCGGCGTCCAGCGCGTCGGCCGCCGTCCGGGATTCGGTGGTTTCCTCTGTCGCTGTCATCAGTGGTCCCGGCGGGTGACGAAGTCGGCTATGTGCAGGAATTCGGCCCGGACGGGATCGGGCAGCCGCGCGGACACCAGGTGCTCGGCGGCGCGCTGGATGCGGCTCTCCGCCTCGATCTCGGCCCACGCGCGCCCGCCCGCCGCCTCCACGAGCGCCGCCACCCGCTTCAGCTCGTCCTCGGACAGGCCGGGACGGGAATACAGCTCGGCCAGCAACCCCGCCTCGGGCCGGTCGGCGTTGAGCGCGGCGACGATCGGCAGCGACATCTTGCGGGACCGCACGTCCGACAGCGCAGGTTTGCCCGTCGTCGCCGGGTCGCCCCAGATGCCGAGCAGATCGTCCGCGAGCTGGAACGCGATGCCGAGGTCGGCGCCGAACGCGTCCAGCGCCTCCGACAGCGGCTCCGGCGCGCCGTCCAGGACGGCCCCGATCGAGCACGAGCACGCCAGCAGCGCGGCGGTCTTGTCGGACGCCATCGCCAGGCACTCGTCCACGCCGATGTGCTTGCGGGTCTCGAAGTCCATGTCGAGCGACTGGCCCGCGATGAGGCGGCGCGTGGTCGCCGACAGCGCGCGCGCCGCCCGCGCGGACCCCTGGCCTGGCGCCTCCAGCAGAACCTCGCCCGCGAGGGCGAGGAGCGCGTCACCGGCCAGGATCGCGGACGCCTCACCGAAGACCGTCCATGCCGCCGGACGGTGCCTGCGGGTCCGGTCGCCGTCCATGATGTCGTCGTGCAGAAGCGAGAACGCATGCACGAGTTCGACGGCGACCGCTCCCGGTAGCGCGCTCTCTGGCGGCGCCAAGGCCGCGCGTGCTGAAAGTAGTGCGAGCGCTGGGCGGAGTGCCTTGCCGCTCGGGGCCTTGCGCGGATGGCCTGCTTCGTCCGTCCAGCCGAGGTGGTAGGCCGCGACACGGTAGGTGCGCGGATCGAGCCTGCCGACCGCCGCGCGCAGCGCGCCGTCGACCAGCTCGCGGACGTCGGTCAGCGAAACCGGAACGGTGGTCACCGGCCCGTCACCCCCTCCAGGTGGCGATCTTGGGGGCGGGCCAGGTGGCGGCGGACGAGCCGGGCGGCGGTCAGCCCGCTGCGCACCGCGCCCTCCATCGTGTCCGGCCAGCCCGTGTCGGTCCACGCCCCGGCCAGGAACAGGCCCGGCGCCCGCGTCGTCGCGCCGGGCCTGGCCGACGCGCTCCCGGGACGCTGGCGGAACGTCGCCCGCCGCTCCCGCGTCACGAACAGGTCCCGGACGGCGGCGCCCCGCGCGGCGGGCAGCAGCCGCCGCAGCTCCGGGACGAACCGGGCGCGCAGCTCCGCCGTCGGCATGTCGATCCAGCGGTCGGCCGCCGAGAGGGAGATCGCCAGGTACTGGCCGTCGCGTAGGCCGCTCACGGTTGTTCTGTCGAAGACCCACTGGGCGGGTGAGCCGACGGCGGCGGCGAACGGGCCGTCCATGACCTTGCGGTCGTAGACGACGTGGACGTTCACGATCGGGCTGGCGTCCAGCTCGTGCCAGCGCAGCGGGTCGGGCAGTGCCTGCGCGGGCAGCAGCCGCGCCGCCGCCTCGTGCGGCACCGCCATGATCACCGCGTCGGCGGCCATCGGGACGCCGTCCACGACGACCTTCGGGTCGGTGGTCACCGCCTCGACCTTGGACTTCAGCCGGACCGTCCCGCCCATCTCCGCGATCCGCCGCAGCGCGGGCCCGCCGTGCAGCTCCTCCAGCGGGACGAGCGGCAGCCCGATGTCGGCGGCGTCGGCGCGTCCGAACAGGGCACGGCGGCACACCATCGCCGACAGGCCCATCGCGGCGTCGTCGACGTCGGCGTTCAGCGCGGACGTGAGGAACAGCCCCCACAGCGCCTGCCGCGCCCACGGCCGCTGCCCGTGCTCGGCCAACCACGCCCCGGCGGAGACCGAGTCGAGCGCGGGATCGGACGGGTCGAGCCGCCGCATCCCGGCCGACGCGCGGATCGCGCGGAGCCTGTCCCGGATGGGCAGCGGCCCGTAGCGGGTGAGCGCGGGCAGCAGATGCAGCGGGCTCGGC
>JBOHBY010001100.1:0-5403 GCA_050698635.1 Spirillospora sp. | reverse complement strand
GGCCTGCTGGGCGCGGGCGGCGCCCTCGCCGTCGGCGCCCTGCTCGCCGCGTGCGGCGGCGATGACGACAAGAAAAGCTCCGGCGGCGGCGCGGACGGTGGCGGTAGCGGCGGCGGCGCGTGGACGTTCACCGACGACCGCGGCACGAAGGTCGACGTCAAGGCGCGTCCCAAGCGCGTCGTCGGCTACGTCGCGACCGCCGCCGCCCTCTACGACTTCGGCGTCGACAAGCAGCTCGTCGGCGTGTTCGGCCCGACGAAGCTCCCGGACGGCAAGCCCGACCCGCAGGCCGGGGACCTCCCCGTCGACCGGCTGGAGATCATCGGCAACGCGTTCGGCGAGTTCAACATCGAGAAGTACGCCGCGCTGCGCCCCGACCTGCTCGTCGACAACATGTTCGTGAAGAACGACCTCTTCTACGTTCCCGCGGAAAGCAAAGACAAGATCTTCGCGCTGGCGCCGAGCGTCGCCATCGCCGCGGGCGCCGTCCCCCTCCCCAAGCCGATCGAACGGACCGCCGCCCTCGCCGCCGCGCTCGGCGCCGACCTGAAGTCCGCGAAGGTCACCGCCGCGAAGACCCGGTTCGAGCAGGCCGCCGAGACGGTGCGCGCCGCGGCGAAGGCCAACGCGGGCCTGAAGGTCCTGGCCGCGTCCGGGAGCCCCGACCTGTTCTACGCCTCCAGCCCTGACAAGAACACCGACCTCATCTACTTCAAGGAACTCGGCGTCGACCTGATCGTCCCCGAGAACCCGGACCAGAACGGCTACTTCGAGGCTCTGAGCTGGGAGAACGCGGGCAAGTACAAGGCCGACCTCATCCTGCTCGACTCCCGGACGCAGGCGCTCCAGCCCAAGGACCTCGGCTCCAAGCCGTCCTGGAAGGACCTGCCCGCCGTCAAGGCCGGCCAGGTCATCCCGTGGCAGCCCGAGCCGCGCTTCTCCTACGCGGGCTGCGCGCCGCTGCTCGAAGCGCTCGCCGCGTCCATCAAGTCCGCCAAGAAGACCGCCTGAGAGGCCGCTTCATGACGACTCCGGCCCACCCCTACGCCTTCTTCGACATGCACGTCCTGCGCTCGGAGCGGCTCGGCCCGTCCATGGTCCGCATCACCTACGGCGGCGACTGCCTGACGCCCGGCGCCGGGGCCGCCGGGACCGCCGGGGCCGCCGGGGCCTCCGGGGAGCGCTTCGTCACCGCGGGCCGCGACCAGCGCTTCAAGATCTTCTTCCCGCATCCGCACCAGGACGCGCCCGTGATGCCGGACGGCCGCGGCGGCGACACCTGGTTCGCCGACTGGCGGGCCCTGGACCCGGCCGAGCGCGGCATCATGCGCTCCTACACCGTCCGCTACCTGCGTCCCGGTGAGCTCGACGTCGACTTCGCGCTGCACCCCGAGGGCGGCTCGGGACCGGCCGCGAGCTGGGCGGACGCCGCCCGTCCCGGCGACCGCGTGACCGTCCTCGGACCGACCGGCACCGACAACGGCGGCTACGACTTCCTGCCACCGCCCGGCGCCCCCGTCCTGATCGCCGGTGACCTGACCGCCCTGCCCGCCATCGCGGGAAACCTCGCGTCACTGCCCGCCAGCACGCCCGCCCACGTCTGGATCGACGTCCCGCACCCGGAGGACCGCCAGGACCTCCCGACCGCCGCCGACGCCGAGATCACCTGGGTCTCCCCCGGCGGCCTGGCGGACGCCGTCCGCGCCGCCGTCGTCCCCGGCGGCGCCTACGCCTGGATCGCGGGCGAGTCCGCCGTGGTCAAGGCACTGCGCCGCCACCTGGTCAACGACCGCGGCCTGGACCGCGGCGCGGTCACGTTCACCGGCTACTGGCGCCGCGGCGCCACCGAGGAGGACCTCCTCGCCGAGTTCGTCGCCGGCGGCAGCCCCGCCACCGAGGAGTGACTCAGGACCGGTCGCCGGGACCCGAGGACTCGTCGAGGGTGAGGGTGGTGGGGTCGACGGCGCCGGTGCGGTAGGCGGCGGCGCCGATGGTCTGGGCGGCGACGGGCGCGGTGATCAGCTGGAAGACGGCGACGAGCAGCAGCGGGGTCGCGGCGGCGACGGACCCGGCCTGCGGTGCGACGCCCGCGAGGATGAGCAGGAGCCCGATCGTCTGCGGCTTCGTCGCCGCGTGCAGCCGGGCGAGCAGGTCGGGGAACCGCAGAAGGCCGAGCGCGCCCACCGCCGAGAACGCGGCGCCGGTGGGCAGCAGCACGACCGTGACGACATCGCCCGCGATCACGAACGCTCCCCGGCGCGGCCCGCCGCGTGCACCGCCGCGAGCCGGGCCGCCGTCACCGAGCCGACGAAGCCCAGCAGCGAGATCGCCACGAGGATGGTGGCGTTGGCGGGCTCGTCGCTGGAGGCGGCGTGGACGGCGATGCCGCTGACCAGCAGCACGGCCAGGACGTCCATCGCCATGATGCGGTCGAAGGCCGTCCGACCGCGGATCAGCCGCGCGGCGGTCATCAGGATGGCGGCGCCCAGCAGCGCCATGGTCACGTCGTAGACGGCGTTCACCCGGATTCCTCCTCTGGGGTCGGTCGCGGGTCGTCCGAGGTCGGGAAGGCTCGCATCAGGCGGCGTTCGGTGTGCAGGACGCCGTCGCGCATCGCGTCCGCTTCCTGCCGGGTTCGGACGGGCATGCCGTGGATGCGCAATACCGCGCGCTCCCAGTCGACATCGACCAGCAGCGTGCCGGGCCGCAGGGAGATGCTGGTGGTGACCGCCAGCAGGACGAGCTCAGACCGCGACCGGGCACTGACCTCGATGATCGCGCCACGGATCCGTCGCGGTGCGCGCAGCGCGTGCCACCCGATGACGACACTCGACACGACGAGATCCCAGACGAACTCGACGGCCGCCTCGGCGAACGGCACCGGACGCACCCGCGTGACCAGCGGCACCGTGGGCAGCCTGCTCACCGCGTAGGCGAGCAGGACGACAACGAGCCCGCCGATCACGGTCAGGGCGTCGATCCGTCCCCACAGCAGCAGCCACACCGCGAGCAGCCACACGCCCATCCCCAGCCGGGCGCCGACACCACGAAGCCGCTCGTTCACCGCGCCTCCCCGTCCAGCACGGCGTTCCGGTAGGCGGACGGGTCGAGCAGATCGATCGCGGCCCGCCGACTCCAGGACGACAGCGGCCCCGCGAACACCGCGATCAGAAGACCCGCCACCACCATGACCGCCGTCACGGACTGCATCACCCGCACACCGCCCCGCGTGTACGACTCCTCGCCCGGCGGCTCGGCGACGCCGGGCGGACGGGGACGCCAGAATCCGAGCGTCCAGATCCGCGACATCGCCATCAGCGTGAGCAGGCTCGCCAGCACCGCCACCCCCGTGACGACGTAGGCCAGCGGACGCCCCGCCCCCAGCCCCGCCTGGAACAACGCCAGCTTCGCGACGAACCCCGACGTCGGCGGCACCCCGCTCACACTCATCGCGGGCACGAAGAACAACACGGCGATGAACGACGAAAGCCGCGCCAACCCACCCAGCCGATGCAGCGACGTCTCCCCAGTGCGCCCCTGCATCAGATCGCTGACCAGGAACAACGTCGCCTGCACCACGATGTGATGGACCAGATACAAGATCGCCCCGGTGAGCCCGGCGACGCTGAACAGCCCGAGCCCGAACAGCATGTACCCGATATGTCCGACGAGCGTGAACGAGAACACCCGGTGGATGTCGTCGTGCGTCAGCGCGCCGAGCGTGCCGACGAGCATCGTCCCGGCCGCCAGCGCCAGCATCACCCACGACCCGTGCTCGCGGGGGAACAGCAGCGTCTGCACGCGGATCAGCGCGTAGATCGCGGCCTTCGTCAGCAGCGCCGCGAACACCGCCGTGACCTTGGTGAGCGCCGCCGGATAACTGTCGGGCAGCCACAGATGCATCGGCACGATCGCGCCCTTGATCCCGAACACGACGAGGAACAGCATCCCGAGCGCCGACCGGGTCCCGCCGGGCAGGACCTCGACACGCATCGACAGGTCGGCCAGGTTGACCGTCCCGGCGGCGGCGTAGGTGAGCCCGAGCGCGGTCAGGAACAGGATCGAGGACGTGAGGCTGACCACGGTGTACGTCATCCCGGCCCGCATCCGCTCCGCCGTCGGCGTCAGCGTCATCAGGACGTAGCTGGACGCGAGCATGACCTCGAACGCGACGAACAGGTTGAACAGGTCCCCGGCGAGGAACAGCAGGCAGACCCCGGCGGTCAGCGCGAGGTAGGCCGGATAGAACACGCCGGGTTCGTGGCGTCCGAGCCCTCCGGCGCCCTCCCCCACCGCGTGCAGCATGATCGCCAGCAGGACGGCCGAGGACACCACCAGCAGCAGCGCCGACAGCCGGTCCACGACGAGGGTGATGCCGAGCGGCGCGGCCCACCCGCCCATCTGGACGGCGATCACCCCGTCCCGCGCCACCGCCGCCACCAGCCCGCCCGCCGCCGCCACGACACCCGCGACGACCAACGGACCGAGGACGCGCAGCCACATCTCCCGCCGCCGACTGATCATCGCCAGCGCCGCACCCGCCAGCGGCAACACGAACGGCAACGGCACGAGCACGTTCATGGCCCGCCGCCCTCGCCGCCGTCCTCGTCCTCGTCCTCGTCCTCGTCCAGCGGGTCGAACTCCTCCTCCGGACGGTCGTCGTCCTCGCGCGGACGGTCGTCGTCCTCGCGCGGACGGTCGTCGTCCTCGCGCCGGCGTTGGCGGCGGCGTTCGGCGCAGATCCGGCGGTCCTCGACGTCGTCCATGACCTCGTCCTCGCCGAGCAGCAGCCGGCTCCGGTAGGCGAGCGCCAGCAGAAACGCCGTGACCCCGAACGTGATCACGATCGCGGTCAGCGCCATCGCCTGTGGCAGCGGGTCCGCCGACCGCCCCACGCCCTCCCCGAGGATCGGCGGCGTCCCCGCGGCCCCGCCCGCCAGCAGCAGGACGAGGTTCGCCCCGTGCCCGAGCAGCATGAACCCGACCACAATGCGGATCAGCGACCGCTGCATCAGCAGATCGAACCCGGCCGCGAACAGCACCCCGACAAGCACGACGAGAACGACCGCGGGCCCGTTCACCCCCGCCCCTCCGCTTCCTCCGGATCGTCCTCCAGGCTCGCCCCAAGCGTCGTGATGATCGTCAGCACCAGCCCGAGCACAAGCAGATAGACACCGACGTCAAAGAACAGGCTGGTCGGCACATGAACGTCCCCGACCACCGGCACTGACGCGTGCAGGACCTCTCCCCGCAGGAACTCCCCACCGGACGTCCAGCCCGCCGCGCCCGTGGCGACCGCGAGCCCGAGCCCACCGCCGAGCAGCACGCTCGGACGCACGGGCAGCGCGGTCGCCAGCTCCCGCCGTCCACCCGGCAGGTACCGCAGCACGAACGCCATCCCCG
>JBOHBY010001099.1:0-6518 GCA_050698635.1 Spirillospora sp. | reverse complement strand
GCCAACACCTCGGGCGAGGGCCCGCCACACCGGAACGATCAGAGCGTCAGAACGCCTCTTCGGGCATCTCCATCACGTCCAGGCTGGTGGCCTCGGCGATCGCGCGCTCGGACGCCAGCCGCGGCAGGACGGTCGAGCAGAAGAACTGCGCCGCCCCGACCTTCCCCGTGTAGAACGCCTTGTCCGGCTCAGAGACGTCACCGCCACTGAGCGCGCTCAGCGCGATCTCCGCCTGCCTGCACAGCAACCACCCGACGATGAGGTCCCCAAGAGCCAGCAGCAGCCGGGACGTGTTCAGCCCGATCCGGTAGAGCTCCTTCGGGTTCTCCATCGACGCGACCGCCCACCCGACCATCGGGTCGAGGATGCCCTGGACGTCGTCCAGCGCCCGGCCGAGCAGCGCCCGCTCGTTCTTCAGCCGCCCGTTCCCGGCGTCGGAGTCGGCGAACGCCCTGATCTCTCCGACGAGCACCTTCAGCGCCGCACCGTTGTCGCGGAGGATCTTGCGGAAGAACAGATCCTGACCCTGGATCGCGGTGGTGCCCTCATACAGGGTGTCGATCTTGGAGTCACGGATGTACTGCTCAACCGGATAGTCCTGCAGAAAACCCGAACCACCCAGCGTCTGGAGCGACTCCGCGCCGAGCAGCGCGTACGCCCGCTCCGACCCGAAGCCCTTCACGATCGGCAGCAGCAGGTCGTTGACCTTCTCGGCGGTCTCGTCCCTGCGGCCCTCGTACTCGGCGATCTGCACGGCGTCCTGGTAGGACGAGGTGAGCAGCACCAGCGCCCGCATGCCCTCCGCGTACGCCTTCTGCGTCATGAGGCTGCGCCGGACGTCCGGGTGGTGCGTGATCGTCACACGCGGCGCGGACTTGTCGGTCATCTGCGTCATGTCCGCGCCCTGGACGCGCTCCTTCGCGTACTCCAGCGCGTTCAGGTAGCCGGTGGAGAGGGTGGCGATGGCCTTCGTCCCGACCATCATCCGCGCGTACTCGATCACGAGGAACATCTGCTTGATGCCCTCGTGGACGTCCCCGACCAGGTATCCGACCGCCGGGTGCTTCTCGCCGAAGGTCAGCTCGCAGGTCGTGGAGACCTTGAGCCCCATCTTCTTCTCGACGTTCGTCACATACGCGCCGTTGCGCTCCCCCAGTTCCCCGGTCTCCAGATCGACCAGGAACTTGGGAACAAGGAACATCGACAGCCCCTTCGTCCCCGGCCCCGCGCCCTCAGGACGCGCCAGCACCAGGTGGAAGATGTTCTCCGCCATGTCGTGCTCGGCGGACGTGATGAAGCGCTTGACGCCCTCGATGTGCCACGTGCCGTCCGGCTGCTCGACGGCCTTGGCGCGGCCCGCGCCGACGTCCGATCCGGCGTCCGGCTCGGTCAGCACCATCGTGGCGCCCCACTGCCGCTCACGGGCCAACTCGGCGAACCGCTTCTGCTCGGGCGTGCCGATGCGCCACAGGATCTGCGCGAAACCGGGACCGGACGCGAACATGTAGACCGCCGGGTTCGCGCCGAGCACCTGCTCCGCGACGGCCCAGGTCAGCGAGCGCGGGGCACGGCTGCCGCCGAACTCGGGCACGAGGTCGAGCCGGTACCACTCGGCGTCCATCCACGCCTTGAAGGACTTCTTGAAGCCGTCCGGCATGGCGACCGAGCCGGTCGCGGGGTCAAAGACGGGCGGGTGACGGTCGGCGTCCTCGAACGACGCCGCGATCGGCCCCTCGGCCAGCCGGTCGACCTCGTCCAGGACGCTGCGCGCGGTCTCCTCGTCGAACTCCTCGTACGGACCGGAGCCGAGCAGGTCCTGGCGCCTGAACACCTCGAAGAGGTTGAACTCCAGGTCGCGGAGGTTGCTCTTGTAGTGCCCCATCCGAGCCTCCGTCTCGTCCCGCGGCGCCCCGGAATCCCCGGCCCCGCTGCGTTTACCGGTCAGTAACCCACCAACATGCTACCCGCTGGTAACCAGTGCGGAACACCCTACGGAGGTTCGGTGGGAAGATCGTGTGAACGATCACACCGCGAAAGCCCCACAAGGGAGGTGCGCATGAAACACAGGGAGGCAGAGGTCCCGAGACTGACCGTCATCGGGACCGGCTACCTCGGCGCCACGCACGCCATCTGCATGGCCGTACTCGGCTTCGAGGTCCTCGGCGTGGACGTCGACCGGCACCGCGTCGGCAGGCTGGCGTCCGGCGAGGTCCCCTTCTTCGAACCCGGACTGCCCGAGCTGCTCACGAAGGCGCTCGACTCGGGCCGGCTCCGGTTCACCACCTCCCACGCGGAGGCCGGTGACTTCGGCGACGTCCACTTCCTCTGCGTCGGGACGCCGCAACTCCCCGGGTCGGACGCCGCCGACCTGTCCTACGTCGACTCCGCCGTCCGCTCCCTCTCCCCGCATCTGCGCCGCCGCGCCCTCGTCGTCGGGAAGTCGACGGTGCCGGTCGGGACGGCGCGGCGCCTCACCGGCGTCATCCACGAGCTTGCTCCCGCAGGTACCGACGTCGAGCTCGCATGGAACCCCGAATTCCTGCGCGAGGGCTTCGCCGTCGACGACACGATGCGTCCCGACCGGCTGGTGTTCGGCGTCGCGTCCGACTGGGCGGACGAACGGCTGCGGGCCGCGTTCAGACCCGTCCTCGACCTCGGCACCCCCGTGGTCCGCACGGACCTCGCCACCGCCGAGCTGGTCAAGGTCGCCGCCAACTCCTTTCTCGCCACCAAGATCTCCTACATCAACGCGATGGCGGAGGTGTGCGAGGCCGTCGGCGCCGACGTCAAGGATCTCGCCGACTCCCTCGCCCTCGACGACCGGATCGGAGGCAGGTTCCTGCGCCCCGGCCTCGGGTTCGGCGGCGGCTGCCTGCCCAAGGACATCCGCGCGTTCGCGCACCGGGCCGAGGAGATGGGCGTGGGGCAGGCCGTGTCGTTCCTGCGCCAGGTGGACGACATCAACCGGCGCCGCAGGGCCCGCACCGTCGACCTCGTCCGCGAGGTGCTCGGCGGCGACTTCGCGGGCAACCGGATCGCCGTGTGGGGCGCCGCGTTCAAGCCGAACTCCGACGACGTCCGCGACGCTCCCGCGCTGGACGTGGCCCGCACCATGCACGGCCTCGGCGGCGATGTCCGCGTCTACGACCCGGTCGCGCTCGGCAACGCCCGCCGCGCGTTCCCCGAACTGCGGTACGGCGACAGCGCGTTCGACGTGGCCGGGGACGCCGACGTCGTCGTCCTGCTGACCGAGTGGTCGGACTTCCGGGAGGTGCGTCCGGAGGCGCTGGGCGAGGTCGTCCGGCACAGGCGGATCGTGGACGGACGGCACGCCCTCGACGCCGCGCAGTGGCGATCGGCCGGCTGGGAGTATCGCGCGCTCGGCAGACCCTGAGCATCTGCACGCTCGGGAATGCCCCCTGGCACAGGGCCGTTGAGGCTGATGAGGGCCATTGGTCCCTCCCGGACGAGGTGCGTCGTACCCGGCAGGCGAAGACGACGCGTGACAGCAGTCGTCTCGTCCACCGGGAGTGCGTCATGGCCTGGATCCTCGTCATCGCCGCCGGCCTCTTCGAGGTCGCGATGGCCCTGTGCCTGAAGGGCAGCAAGGGCTTCACCGAGCCGTTGCCGTCCGTCGGTTTCCTTGTTTTCGCCGTCACCAGCTTCGGCCTGCTCAGCGTCGCCCTGAAGAACCTCGACGTCGGCACCGCCTACGCCGTGTGGGTCGGGATCGGGGCGGTCGGGACGGCGACGCTCGGCATGCTCTTCCTCGGCGACCAGGTCTCGGCGTTGAAGATCGCCGCGCTGGCGTTCATCCTCGTCGGCGTCGTCGGCCTGAACCTCGCCGGCGGCGGCCACTGACCGGGTCGCCGACGGGCCGCGCGGCCGATGACGGCCACCGGCCCGGCGATTCGCGAGCCACGATCATGGCGAGGAACGTAATCTCCCGTAACAGCGTCTATGGGACGAGAGTTCCTGACGGATGGGACGAGCGCGCCCGGAAGTGCGCGAACACGGGAGGACGGACCTTGGTCTTCAAGAAGCTCCGGCAGGCGATGGGCATCGGCGGGCCGTCGATCGAAACGACCCTGCACGACCCGAACACCACGCCCGGCAGCGTGATCACCGGCGAGATCACGATCATCGGCGGTCAGCACGACTCGGACATCAAGTCGGTGAACCTCGCCCTGCGCACCCGGGTCGAGGTCGAGTCCGGGGACAACGAGTACAGCTCGAACCTGGAGTACGCCAAACTGCGGGTCGCCGGCGGTTTCGAGCTGGACGACGGCGCCAGGCACAGCATCCCGATCCAGTTCAGCATCCCGTGGGAGGCGCCGCTCACCCACATGTACGGGCAGCCGCTGCGCGGCACCACGGTCGGTCTCGCGACGGAGCTGGAGGTCGCGGGGGCGATCGACCCGGGCGACCTCGACCCGATCGCGATCCACCCGCTGCCCGCGCAGGAGCGCATCCTCGCGGCGTTCTCCAACCTCGGGTTCCAGTTCCGCAACGCCGACTGCGAGAAGGGCCGCATCTGGGGCGTGCACCAGGAGCTGCCGTTCTACCAGGAGATCGAGTTCTACCCTCCGGGCAATTACGCGCGCGGCATCAAGCAGCTCGAAGTGACGTTCGTGTCGTACCCGCAGTCGATGGAGGTCGTGCTGGAGCTCGACAAGCGCGGCGGGGCCTTCACCGAGGGCCGCGACGCGTTCAGCCGTTTCACGGTCGACTACGCGACCGTCGAGAACGCCAACTGGGAGCAGCAGCTCGACAACTTCCTGCAGGACGCGGGACGGCGCCGCGGCTTCTTCTAGACCGTCCGCACCACCCGAGAGGTCCCCTCCGCGAGATCGCGAGATCGAACGCGGAGGGGATCTCCCTCTGGAAAGGGTGCCCGTGCCCCAGCCCCCCGGGCTCAACGACGCCGAACAGCGCCTCTGGGCCGCGTTCCCCACCGGCGCCACGGTCGTGCTCGGCGACGACCGTCCCGCGGGCCCGCTGCCCGACCGGATGGTCCGCGCCGAGATCATCACCCGGCTGCTGCTGGGCGCGGGCGACTCCCGTCCCGGCGCGGTCGCCGCCGTCCGGCTGCGCGGCGCCTACATCATGGGACGGCTGGACGTGTCCGGCGGCACGGTCGAGCACGAGTTGCTGCTGCTCCGGTGCAGGCTCGTCGAGCAGCCCGACTTCTCCAACGCCGAGACACGCCAGCTCCGGCTCAACACCTGCCGGATGCCGGGGTTCGACGGCGGCGGCCTCCGCGTGGACGGCTTCCTCAGCCTGTCCAGGTCGGAGATCGACGGCGAGGTCCGGCTGCCGCGGGCGCAGATCAGCGGCGGCCTCCGGATGAACGGGACGACGATCACCGCGACCGTCCCGGAGAACTGGGCGCTCTCCGCCGGCGCGCTGGTCGTGGACGTCGGCGCGTTCATCCGGAACTCGACCATCACCGGCGGGGTGCGGTTCGTCGGGTCCCGGATGAACGGCGGGCTGTTCATGGAGGGCACGACCCTCATCAACCCCGGCCGCCTCGCCCTGGACGGGCAGAACATGGTCGTCGAGGACACCGCGGAGCTGAGCAACGGCTTCAACACGCTCGGCACCGTCCGGCTGCGCAGCGCCCGCTTCAACGGCATCCTCTCCTTCTCCAGGGCGCGGCTCGACTCCAGCGACCCGGGCCGGATGGCGCTGCACGCCAGCCACATGCAGGCCGACGAGCTGCTCCTGTGGCCCGAGGAGAAGATCAAGGGGCGGGTGAGCCTGTCCTACTCCCGGATCTCGCTGATCATGGACCATCCGTCCGTCTGGCCGGACGAGCTGTACCTGAACGGCATGACGTACGAGACGCTGCGCGGCGCCGAGTTCAAGGACCGCCTCAGCTGGGTGTCCCGCGACCCGGAGTTCCATCTCCAGCCGTACGAGCAGCTCGCCGCCTGGTACCACGGCATCGGCCACGACGACGTCGCCCGCAAGGTGCAGCTCGCCAAGCTCCGCGCCCGCCGCCGGCGGCTGCACCCGGTCGCGAAGGGCTGGAACCACGTCCTGGACTGGACGGTCGGGTACGGCTACCGTCCCTGGCTGGCGTTCGCCTGGTTCGCGGCGCTCCTCGTCATCGGGACGACGGTGTTCTCCATCGAGGAGCCGCGTCCGGTCAAGCCGTCGAACGAGCTGCCCGCCTTCCATGCCCTGGTCTACACCCTCGACCTGCTGATCCCGCTCGACACGTTCGGGCAGCAGCTGTCGTACGACGCGGTGAGCTGGTCGCGGTGGGTGGCGTACGGGCTGGTCACGATCGGCTGGGTGCTCGCGACCGCCCTCATCGCGGGGACCGCGCGCGTCCTGCGGCCGACGTCCGGAACGAACTGAGCACCGAACCCGCGGGACGCCCCCGGCGTCCACACCCCTAGGGGAACCGGGAGAATGGGACGTCATGGGCACGTATCTGATCACGGGCGCGACCGGCGGTATCGGGACGGCGGTCGCGGAGCTGCTCCGCGAACGCGGGCACGACCTCGTCC
>JBOHBY010001098.1:0-5316 GCA_050698635.1 Spirillospora sp. | reverse complement strand
CGCCGCGAGCGTCGCGACGCCGTCGAGGTCGCCGGGCTCCCGGCCCGCGCCGGCGTGCAGGACGAGCCGCACCGCGGCGAGGCGGCGCCCTGGCAGGTCGCAGTAGAGGGTGCCCGGACCGGCCGGGACGCGGCCCGCGGTCGCGGCCGGGAACGCCCACGCCGGGACGGGCCCGGGGACGGGACGGGGCTGTAGCTCCAGGCCGCTGGTCATGAGGCGCCTCCGTAGGTCAGGGCGGTGCGGGCGCCCGGCGCGAGCCAGCGGCCCGCCATCTCCTTGATCGCGTCCCCGGTGACGGCGGCGGCGCGGCCGGGGGCGGTGAAGACCCGGGCCGGATCGTCGAACTGGGTGGCGTTCTGCGAGAGCGCGTTGGCCAGGCCCGTGACGGTCTCGGTCTGCTCCAGGAAGCCCCGCTCGGCCTGGGCGGTGGCGCGGGCGGTCTCGTCGGCGTCGGGGCCGTCGGCGGCGAACCGTTCGAGCTCCTCGTCCAGCACGGCGGCGATCTTGTCCGGTTCCGGCCCGATCGCGTCCACGATCGCCAGGGACGGGCCGGACGCCAGCCGGGTCACGCCCGCCCACACCTCGGTGGCGATCTCGTCGCGCCGCACCATCCGGTCGTAGAGGCGGGAGCCGGAGCCGCCGCCGAGGATCTCGACCGCGAGCTCGGCGGCCTCGACGTCGTCGCCGCCGTCGGTGGGCAGCGTGAACATCGCGAAGTAGGCGGGGGAGGGGACCTCCTCGTCGAGGGCCTCCTCGCGCACGCCGGTCAGCGGACCGAGCTCGCCAGGCCGCGCGGACGGCTTCGCCGGGCCGGCGGGGAGGCCGCCGAAGTAGCGCTCGACCGCGGCCAGGGTCGCCTCGGGGTCGACGTCGCCGACGACGGACAGGACGGCGTTGCCCGGCGCGTACCAGGTGGCGAAGAAGTCGGTGCAGTCTTCGAGGGTCGTGGCGTCCAGGTCGTCCATGGAGCCGATCGGCGTGTGCGCGTACGGATGCCTTTCGGGGAACGTCAGCGCGCAGAGCCGCTCGAAGGCCGTCCCGTAGGGCTGGTTGTCGTAGCGCTGGCGGCGCTCGTTCTTCACCACGTCGCGCTGGTTGTCGAGGTTGGCCTGGGTGAGCGCGGCGGGCAGCGTGCCCATCCGGTCTGCCTCCAGCCAGAGCGCCAGCTCCAGATGGCTGACCGGTACCGTCTCGTAGTAGTTCGTGCGCTCGAAGGAGGTACTGGCGTTGAACGCCGCGCCCGCGCTCTCCAGCAGTGCCGCGTGCTCGCCCTCCGCGACGTTGGTCGAGCCCTGGAACATCAGATGCTCGAAGAGGTGGGCGAGCCCTGTCCGGCCGGCGCGTTCGTGGCGCGAGCCCACTCCGTACCAGATGTTCACGGCGGCCAGTGGTACGACGTGGTCCTCGCAGACCACCACGCGCAGGCCATTGCCGAGCGTGTGCTCATGCAGCGGCTGTTCTGCCACGGAGCGCTCCCGTCCGTTCGATGGGTCGGCTGGCGGACAGCACCGCGCGCGTCGGAGGGACGTGCCCAGGCGGCGGGCTTGATCTCGGTCTTCACCGTACCGGGTACTCGCGACCGTGGGCGCGTCCCGTCGAACTGTGGATAACCGGGCGAACAAAGCCATCCAAAGGCGGGCAAACGCAGACAGAACCCAGGGGTCAATCGGATGGCGTGGCGGGCGGGAGCGGCGGACGGAAGTGGCGGGCGGGAGCGGCGGGTCGGGGAGCCAGGCGAGGGTGCCTCGCGCGGGTGGGTCGGGACTAGGCGGACCCGTGGGCCGCGATGGCGTCCTCCAGGGAGCGGTGCAGGACGAAGATCTTGGTGAGCTGGGTGACGTGGAAGACGCGCCGTACCCGGTCGTTGACGCCCATGAACGA
Source organism: Spirillospora sp. (assembly GCA_050698635.1). Lineage (GTDB taxonomy): Bacteria > Actinomycetota > Actinomycetes > Streptosporangiales > Streptosporangiaceae > Spirillospora. Next base: position 3,435 of record JBOHBY010001098.1, on the reverse strand, counting down.
CATCGAGCCGTCGCGCGCGCGTAGCCGGTGGTAGATGCCGACCAGCACGCCGAGGCCCGTGGAGTCCAGGAAGGTGACCTCGCCCAGGTCGATGACCAGGTGCGCGCCGCCGTTGTCGATGATGCCGAGCAGGGCCTCGCGCAGGCGCGGGCTGGTGAAGACGTCGATCTCGCCGCTGATCTTCACGACCGTGAGGCCCTTCTCGACGCGGTGCTCGACGGCGAAGTCCACCGGTGCTCCTCTCTGCCGGACTCCTTTGTTACCCCTGCGGCACGCTGTTACGCGCGGCTCAGGAGGAACGGAACAGTGCCCACACCACCTTTCCCTGTGGCAGGGCACGCCAGCCCCACCGGACGCTGAACGACTCCACCAGGTGCAGTCCGCGTCCGGTCTCGGCGATGTAGTCGGGTTCTCTGCGCCGTGGCGCGGCGCTGCTCGTGTCGAGGATCCCGCAGAGCAGCCACGGCGGCTCGTGGCTGAGCCGGAGCCTTATCGCGGACGGTGCGGACCCCAGCGGGTCGGCCGGGTCGTCGTACACGCCCTCGTGGTGTACGTCGTCGCCCGGCCGACCCGGGGTCGTCCCCCCGCTGTGCCGTAGTGCGTTCGTGACGAGTTCTGAGACGACGAGCCCCACGTCGTCGGCCAGTTCGGGTACGTCCCATTCGACGAGCCGGCCCACGGCGAAGCGCCGTGCGGCGGTGACCGATTCCGGATCGGGCTCGACGGTGAAGGAGACCGAGTAGTTCCTCGGCTCGGTCAGCGCCCTGACCGCCGTGTCCAGGCTCGGCGGCAGGCCGGACGACTCCGGGACGGGTGCCGACGGCGCGGCATGGTCGTGCGGATCGGCCGGCCCGATGGCCGGGCCGAGCTCCCACCGCGTGTCGTCGTGCGCGTGGCGTGACGTCATTCCAACCGGACCCCGCAAAATGATCTTGTTGTGCAGCCGTGGCTTGGAAGTCTCGTGCGTTATCCTGCGCATCGTAGCGTGCGAATGCAAGGCCCAATGCACGTGCATCTGCGTCGTGAGGGTGTGGGGCGACGTGGACAGCACGCAAGTGATCGGAGGTAACCGCAGGACACAGAGGCCAGTGGCACACTAGGTTCGCTGTCCGCCGAATAGCCGGGAGGTTGGGCGTGACTCCAGAGACGCCGGGAAGCGGGTCGACGGTTCGCCGCATCCTGCTCGGGTCGCAGCTTCGCCGTCTCCGTGAGGAGAAGGGCGTGACCCGTCAGGACGCCGGCTACGTCATCCGTGCGTCGGAGTCGAAGATCAGCCGCCTTGAGCTCGGACGGGTCAGCTTCAAAGAACGTGATGTGGACGACCTCCTCTCGCTGTACGGCGTCAGCGACAAGACCGAACGCGAAGCGCTGCTACAGCTGGCACGGGAGGCCAACACCCCCGGTTGGTGGCACCGGTACAACGACGTGTTGCCGGGCTGGTTCCAGACCTATGTCGGCCTGGAAGAGTCGGCGGCACTGATTCGCACATATGAACTGCAGTTCGTCCCGGGACTGCTGCAGTCGGAGGGGTATGCGCGAGCAGTGATCCGCCTCGGCAACGCCGGAGCCGCCGAACAAGAGATCGACCAGCGCGTGGAACTGCGCATGCGACGGCAGGAACGCCTCACGGGCCCGGAAGCTCCGCGCCTGTGGGCGGTGGTGGACGAGGGGGCGCTGAAGCGTCCCATCGGAGGCCCGGAGGTGATGAGGGGCCAGTTCGAACACCTCATCGAGATGTCCAAGCTGCCCAACGTCACCATCCAGATCATGCCGTTCAGGTTCGGTGGCCACGCCGCCGAGGGAGGCGCGTTCACGATCCTGCGCTTTCCCGAGCAGGACCTGCCGGACGTGGTTTACGTCGAGAACCTCACCGGCGCGATGTACCTGGACAGGCGCGACGACGTCGACACCTATCTGCAGGCGATGGAACGCCTGTGCGTCGACAGTGCGACCCCGGAGCGCACCGTCGAGCTTCTCGGTGATTTTCTCAGAGAGACATGATGCTCCAAACCGATTATGACAACGGGATGCCGGCCACGGCCCTGCGAGGGGCCCGGTGGCTGAAATCCCGGAGAAGCAACTCCCAGGGGAACTGCGTCGAGATCGCTGAGCTGCCCGGCGGGCAGGTGGCGATGCGCAACTCTCGTCATCCCGAGGGCCCGGCCCTCATATACACCCGCCCCGAGATCGAAGCGCTGATCCTTGGTGCAAAGGACGGCGACTTCGACCATCTCATCGCCTCCCGTAACTGACACGTCCGGAAACCGCCGAATGACCGCCCGTCCTTTGCACGCTACAGGGGACGATTTCTCGCCCAGGACGAGCGTCTTAGCAGTCAGCTGAAAACGCGACGGGTCGGCTCCGGGGAACCGAAGGTCGACCCGTCCGTCCGCCAACAGAGCAGAGGCCACCCCGGCGCGAGGGTGGCCTTTCCTTTGCTCTCAGGCCAGAGTGGGTCAGCCGCAGTTGCCGTAGGAGGACGTGCGGCCGTTGCCGCCGAAGCGGACGCAGGTGCCGGGCGCCTTCACGTAAACCGGGCCCGCGTACCATTCGTACGACGCGCTGTCGGTGATCTGGCCGCTGCCCTTCTTCTGGATCCACGCCGACACCGGGGATTTCGTCCCCACGCTCTTTGTCTTCATCGTGACGGCGCAGTTGTAGGTGGAGCTGTTATAAAGCAGATAGGCGACGCCGCCGGAGACGCTCATCGAGCGCTGTACGTAGTAGCCGCCTCCATGGCCGCCACTGTTGCACGCCTGCTGCGGGGTGTATTTGTTGGGCGGTTCCTTGGTCGGCGTTCCGCCGCCGCCTCCGCCCCTTGTCGGCGTGGAGCCTCCGCCTGGGGGAGTGCCCGGCTTCTGGGACGAGTTCGGATCCGCCGGGTTCTGCTTGCCGTTCGGCTGCCCTGGTTTCTTGTTCGACGGGTTCTGGGCGTCACCACCCGGCCCGGTCGTGCTGCTGGGATCGCCTTGCGCGCCCTGGTCGTCATTGGACGCGGCGACCTGCTGGTCCTTGCCCTTGTCGTCGCCTGAGTTCGTCGCGGCCCAGACGGAACCGCCCGCGATGAGGGCCGCGACTGCGGCGGCCGCCGCGATGGGGATGAGGCGTCCGCGCTTCTTGCCGTCCGACCCATGGGCGTGGGGCGGGCCAGGGGGGACCGGTGGCGGCATACCAGGCGCGCCCTGGGGGTGCCCATGGGACGGGGGCTGGTCGCCGAAGAGGGGAGGCTGCGGGGACGTCCTGTGCCTGGGGGCGGACGGGTCCGTGACGTGGTCGGGCGGGAGGACCGCGCCCGCCATGGCGTTCGGGGCGGCGTGCGGGTCCGTCGACCCCGGCATGGAGCCGGGCGCGGAGCCCGGTGGGGTGAGCGGGGGCTGGGACGCCGGCAGCCCGGGGAACGCGGGCAGCGGCTGGACGGGCGACGCCGCCGGTGAC
>JBOHBY010001097.1:0-6010 GCA_050698635.1 Spirillospora sp. | reverse complement strand
GGACGGTCTCGGCCTCGACCGGGTCGACGTGATCGGCAACTCGATGGGCGGGTTCGTCGGCACGCAGATGGCGGTGAAGCGGCCGGAGCGCGTCCGCCGCCTCGTCACCATCGGCGGGATCGGGCGGAACCTCTTCGGCGCGTTCCCCGGCGAGGGCATCAGGCTGCTGACGGAGTTCACCGACGACCCGTCCCGCGAGCGCCTGGTCCGGTGGCTGCACTCGATGGTGTACGACCCGGCGATCATCACCGAGGAGCTGGTCGAGGAGCGCTGGCGGCAGGCCACCGCCCCGGACACGCTCGCCGCCTCCCGCCGCCTGTACGGGTCGAAGGCGATGGCGGCGCGGGCGGAGGCCATGGCCAGGTCGGACGAGCCGCCCGCCTGGGCGATGCTGCACCGGCTCAAGGCCAGGACGCTGATCACGTGGGGACGCGACGACCGTGTGAGCCCCGTCGACATGGCGTTCGTGCCGATGCGGACGATTCCCGACGTCCAGGTGACGATCTTCCCGAACTGCGGGCACTGGGTGATGATCGAGCAGAAGGCCGCCTGGGAGAGCGCGGTCCTGGCGTTCCTGATGACGAAGGACGCCTGACCCATGGTCTCGTGGGATGACGAGCCCGACTGGGACCACGAGTACGACCTCGTTGTCGTGGGCAGCGGCGGCGGCGGGATGGCCGCCGCGCTGACCGCCCATGACGCGGGCCTGAGCGTGCTGGTCGTCGAGAAGGGGTCGAAGTTCGGCGGCTCCACCGGCATCTCCGGCGGCGGGATCTGGATCCCGAACAACCCGACGCTGCGGGCGCGCGGGCACGCCGACAGCCGCGAGTCGATCCGCCGCTACCTGGATCTGCTCACCGACGGGCGCGTCCCGGCCGCTCGGCTGGACGCCTTCGTCGACAACGGCCCCGCCGCGATGGAGCTGATCTGCAAGAGCCGGTGGATGCGGTTCTTCTGGACGAAGGGCTACGCCGACTACCACCCAGAGCTGGACGGCGGCCGTCCGCTGGGCCGCTCCATCGAGGCCCGGCCGTTCGACACCCGCAAGCTCGGCGACGACGAGGAGCACCAGCGGCCGAACGGCATGAAGGGCCCGCTCGGCCTGTGGATCACCGCCAAGGACTACCACGACCTCGCGATGGCCAAGCGCACGTGGGCGGGCCGCCGGGCGTCGCTGGTGGCGGCGTGGCGCGTGTCGTCCAACCTGGTCCGCCGCCGCCACATGGCGACCGGCGGGCGGGCGCTCGTCGCCCGGCTGCGGATGGCGCTCAAGGACGCCGGAATCCCGCTCTGGCTGAGGACGGCCATGACCGACCTCGTCACCGGCGACGACGGCCGCGTGACCGGCATCGTCGCGTCCGGCCGCCGGGACGGGACAATGCCGGTCACGCTGCGAATCCGCGCCCGGAGGGGCGTCCTCCTCGCCACGGGCGGCTTCGACCACGACCAGGAAATGCGCGACAAGTACCTCCCCGAAGGCGGCCGGGAGGACTTCGCGATGGGCGCCCGCGAGAACACCGGCGACGGGATCCGCGCGGGCGAACGCCTGAGCGCCGCGCTGGACCTGATGGACGACGCCTGGTGGATGCCCGCCGTCCGGCACCCGTCCGGGGCGACGATCCCGCTGGTGTCCGAGCGCGCCATCCCCCGGATGGTGATCGTGTCGCGGGCCGGGACGCGGTTCGCCAACGAGGCGGCCCCGTACGTCACCTTCGTCCACGACCAGCTCGCGGGCGGCCACGTCCCGGCCTGGCTCGTGATGGACGCCAAGGCCCGCGCCCGCTACCCGTTCGCGCAGATCCTGCCCGGCGCCCCGGTCCCGGACGCGTTCTACGAGGCGGGCATCGCGGTCAGGGCGGGCACGCTCGCCGAACTGGCCGGGAGGATCGGCGTCCCGGCGGGGGCGCTGGACGAGACCGTCCGGACGTTCAACGCCCACGCCGGCAGGGGCCGCGACCCCGACTTCGGCCGCGGCGACTCCGCCTACGACCGCTACTACGGCGACCCGAACCTGCCGAACCCGAACCTGGACGTCCTGGACACCGCGCCGTACTACGCGTTCCGGCTGGAGGTCGGCGACCTCGGTACGAAGGGCGGGCTCGTGTCGGACGAGCACGCCCGCGTCCTGCGCGAGGACGGCACGGTCATCGACGGCCTGTACGTGACGGGCAACGCGTCGGCGTCGGTGATGGGCAACGAGTACGCGGGGCCGGGCGCGACGATCGGCCCGTCCATCGTCTTCGGCTACATCGCCGCGAAGCACGCCGCCGCCGCAGCGGGCGCGGGACGGCCGGAGCGGCCGGAGCGGCGATGACGGGGCTGAAGGCGCGGGTCGTCGACGTCGTCCACGAGACGGCGGACGCGCACTCGCTCGTCCTCGAACCCGCCGAGGACGACCGGGACCGGTTCTCCTACCGCCCCGGGCAGTTCCTCACCGTCCGCGTCCCGGCCGGGGACGGCTGGGCGGCGCGCTGCTACTCGCTGTGCAGCTCGCCGCTCACCGACGACCGGCTCAAGGTGACGGTGAAGCGGGTGGACGGCGGCCTCGGGTCCAACTGGATCTGCGACAACGTCACGGCGGGCGACGTGCTGGAGGTGCTGCGCCCGGCGGGCACGTTCACGCCGCCGTCCCTGGACGACGACCTGCTGCTCGTCGCGGGCGGCAGCGGTATCACCCCCGTCATGTCGATCCTGAAGTCGTGCCTCGCCGGCGGGACGGGGAAGGTCCTCCTCCTCTACGCCAACCGCGACGAACGCTCCGTCATCTTCGCCGCCGAGCTCCGGGCCCTGACGCGGGCGCATCCCGACCGGTTGACCGTCGTCCACCTGCTGGAGTCGGTGCAGGGGCTGCCGACGCCCGCCGCCGTCCGGACCCTGGCCAGCCCGTACGCGGGACGGCGGGCGTTCGTGTGCGGCCCCGAGATCTTCATGGACCTGGTCACCGGCGCGTTCACCGACCTCGGCATCCGCGTCCACGCCGAACGCTTCTTCTCCCTCGACAACGACCCGTTCGAGGAGCCCGAACCCCCCGCCGAACCCGCACCCGGCGCGGACGCGGGCGAGATCGACGTCGAGGTCGCGATCGACGTCGAGGTCGAGCTGGACGGCGAGACCCGGACGGTGCCCTGGCCCAGGTCGCAGCGGCTTCTCGACGCGCTCCTGCGCGCCGGGGTGGACGCCCCGTTCTCCTGCCGGGAAGGTAACTGCTCGGCGTGCGCCTGCGTGGCACTGGAGGGCGGGGTCACCCTGGACGCCAACGCCGTCCTCGACGAGCGGGACCTCGCCGACGGCCTCATCCTCGCCTGCCAGGCGAGACCGGTCACCGACCGCCTGAAGATCACCTACGAACCCTGACGCCACCGCACGGGAGATGCCGATATGACCTCACAGCCGAACCGGGCGAACCGTCCGCTGGACGCGATCATGGAGCGGGCGGAGCGGATCCGCGAGCTCGGCCCCGTCAGCGAGACCCTGGGCAGGCTCCACGACGAGGCGGCGCGGGCGCTGCGCGAGACCGGTGTCGTCAGGCTGCTCCAGCCGGAGGCGCACGGCGGCCTGGAGGCGCACCCGCGCGAGTTCGCCGAGACCGTGATGGCGATCGCCGCGCTCGACGGGTCCACCGGGTGGGTCGCGGGGATCGTCGGCGTCCACCCGTGGGAGATGGCCTACGCCGACCCGAAGGTCCGCGACGAGGTCTGGGCTGGTGACCCGGACGTCTGGATCGCCTCCCCCTACACCCCGACGGGAGTCGCCCGCCCGGTGGACGGCGGCTACGTGTTCAACGGCCGCTGGCAGTTCTCGTCCGGTACCGACCACTGCGACTGGCTCTTCCTTGGCGGGATGCTCGGCGACGCGGACGGGAAGGTCGCCCACCCGCCCCGGATGCTGCACCTGATCCTGCCGCGCTCCGACTACGAGATCGTCGAGGACTCGTGGGACGTCGCCGGGCTGAAAGGCACCGGCAGCAGGGACATCATCGTCAGGGACGCCTTCGTCCCCGCCTACAGGACGCTCGAATACGCCAAGGTCATCGACGGTTCCGCGGCCCGCGAGGCGGGGATGTCGAACCCGTCCTACCTGATGCCGTTCTCCTGCGTGTTCCCGCTCAGCGTCAGCGCCGCCGTCATCGGCATCGCCGAGGGCGCGCTGCACCACCACCTCGCCTACCAGCGCGACCGCGTCCAGATCACCGGCACGAGGATCAAGGACGACCCGTACGTGCTGTACGCGATCAGCGAGGCCGCCGAGGAGATCAAGGCGTCCCGCACCGCCCTGCTGGACAACTGCTCCCGCGTCCACGACCAGGTCGCCGCGGGCCACGAGCCGACGTTCGCCGAACGCGCCACGAGCCGCCGCACGCAGGTTCGCGCCGCGTGGCGGGCGGTGCGGGCGATGGACGAGATCGTCGTCCGGTCCGGCGGGAACGCGATGCGCACCGCCAACCCGATCCAGCGGTTCTGGCGGGACGCGCACGTCGGCCTCGCCCACGCGATCCACGTCCCCGGGTCCGTCTACCACGTCACGGCCCTCACCGACCTGGACATCGAGCCGCCGCACGGCCCCATGCGCTCAATGATCTGACCGGACGACGAACGGAGCGACGATGACGCAGATCAGAGGATTGGGCTACCTGAAGGTCCAGACCCGCCACATCGACCGCTGGCGCGAGTTCGCCCTCGCCGGGCTCGGCTTCGCCGAGGGCGGCGGCCCCGACCCCGGCGGCCTGTACCTGCGCATGGACGAGCGCCGCGCCCGCCTGGCCGTGCTGCCCGGCGACAGCGACAGGGTGCTGGCCGTCGGCTGGGAGGTCCGCGACCAGTACGCGCTCGCCGCCGTCCGGGACGCCGTCGAGAAGGCCGGGACGGCGGTCGCCGCGCTGCCACCGGAAGACGCGGCCGACCGCGACGCCGAGGAGGTCATCGCGTTCGCCGACCCGGGCGGCACCCCCGTGGAGGTGTTCTTCGGCCCGGTCCTCGACCACGGCCCGTTGCGCACCGGTTTCGCGCAGAAGTTCGTCACGGGCGCGATGGGCATGGGCCACGTCGTCCTGCCGACCCCGGATTTCGCCGCGACCGTCGCGTTCTACAACGAGGTCCTCGGCTTCCTGCCGCGCGGCGCGATGAAGGTCGGCGGGGGCAGGGCCGGTGGCCACGTCCGGATCCGGTTCATGGGCGTCAACCAGCGGCACCACAGCCTCGCGATCTGCCCGGCGCCGCACGGCGGCGACCCGGGCCTCGTCCATCTGATGGTGGAGGTCGACACCCTCGACGCGGTCGGGATGGCGCTGGACGCCGTCACGGCGAAGGGCTTCTCGATCTCCTCGACGCTGGGCCGCCACACCAACGACAAGATGGTCTCGTTCTACGTCCGGGCACCGGGCGGCTGGGACATCGAGTACGGCTGCGAAGGCACGCTCGTGGACGAGACCCACTACACCGCCGAAGAAATCACCAAGGACAGCTACTGGGGCCACGACTGGTCGGCCTCAGAGCCGCTGGCCGCGTTCGTCCCACCAGGAAAACAGAAATGAACATCGCCGCCTCGGTCGAGCCATTCACAACCCGCGACATCACCGGCTTCGACCACGAATGCGGTGTGCTGGTCGCCGGTTTCGGATGCGCGGGCGCGGCGGCGGCGTTCGAGGCGGCCCGCGCGGGGGCGGACGTCGTCGTCCTGGAGCGGGCGGGCGGACCCGGCGGCTCGTCGGCGCAGTCCGGCGGCGAGCTGTATCTGGGCGGCGGCACCGAGATCCAGAAGGCGTGCGGCTTCGACGACGACCCCGGCGCCATGTACGCCTACCTGGAGGCGGCGCTCGGCCCGAACGCCGACACCGCGAAACTGCGGCTGTACTGCGACGGAAGCGTCGAGCACTTCGCATGGCTCCGCGAGCTCGGCGTCCCGTTCAACCCGACGTTCCACGACGCGCCGACGTGGATGCCGATGTCCGAGGACGGGCTGATGTGGCTCGGCGAGAACTCCTGGCCGTACGACACGATCGCCCGGCCCGCGC
>JBOHBY010001096.1:0-1511 GCA_050698635.1 Spirillospora sp. | reverse complement strand
GGTGGTGACGGCGGCGACGAGCCCGCCGGCGCCGTCCAGGTGGCCAGCACCCTCGGCCCCGGCGAGGGCATGCTCAACCTCCTCACGCTGCCCGGCGCCACCGAGAGCGGCGGCACCGACCCGCGCGTCGACTGGGTCACCCCGTTCCAGGAGCGCACCGGCTGCAAGGTCGGGCTGAAGGTCGTCAAGACGCCGGAGGAGATGGCCGACCTCATGCGCGACCCGGACCGCCGCTACGACGGCGTCGCCGCGCCGCCCGAGGTCGCCGGACGGCTCGTCGCCGAGAACCAGGTCGCCCCGGTCAACACCGACCTCGTCGACGGCTACAAGAAGCTCGAACCCGAGCTGCGCGGGCAGCTCAGGCGGAACGGCAAGCACTACGGCATCCCGTACGTGTGGGGCGTCAACCTCCTCATGTACGACACCAGGACCGTCCCGCCGCCGGCGAGCTGGAGCGCGCTGTTCGACCCCGCCCAGGCCCGCCGCCACTCCGGGAAGCTGATCATGCGGGACAGCCCGCTGGCCATCGCCGAGGCCGCGCTCTACCTCAAGGACAAGGAGCGCAAGCTCAAGATCCGCGACCCGTACTCGCTGACGCCCAAGCAGCTCGCCGCCGCCGGGCGCGTCCTGGCGAAGCAGCGTCCGCTCGTCGAGCAGTACTGGGAGCGGCCCGCCGACGCCGTCAGCGCCTTCGCCGGGGGCCGGGCGGTGCTGGGCCAGGCATGGCCCTACCAGGTGGACGTCCTGAACCGCGCCTCGCGTCCCGTGCAGGGCGCCATCCCGTCCGAGGGCGTGACCGGCTGGATGGACGCGTGGATGATCGGCGCGCGGGTGCAGCACCCGAACTGCATGTACCAGTGGCTCCAGTGGACGGCGTCGCCGGACGTCCAGCAGCAGGTGGCCGAGTGGACGGGGGTCGCGCCCGCCAACCCGCAGGCCTGCTCGGGCGACCGCCTCAAGCCGGGGTTCTGCGCCGCCTACCACGTCGGCGACCGCGACTACCTCGACGAGATCGCGTTCGCGCACGCGCCGTCGAAGGCCTGCGGAACCGGGTCCGGGAAGAAGGACGAGAAGTCCGGCAAGGACGACTGCACCGACTACGCCGCGTGGACGAAGACGTGGATCGAGTCCACGAGGTTGTAACGCCCTAGGCGCAGGCCACCTCGAACCGGCTCAGACCGGCTCAGACCGGCTCAGACAGCCGCAGGATGGGCGGGTGTGCTCGGGGTGGGCCGGGAGGACGGGAGGGGCGGGAAAGGTCTCTCCGGCGCGCCCGACCGCCCCCAGCCGGGCGCGCCTGCGGGGTGGTCCCGGACTTCCCCCCGAACGCCCGGGTCACCCTTCTTCCTGGAGAGACCTTCTCTGACGACGGCGTCCATCATGCGGAAGGGGCCGTCGTCATCGCCGGCGGCCGCTCCCCGGCGGGCCGTCCGGCATGCGTGCGCGACTCCCGCGAGCCCCGCCGTGCGCGGGGTACCGGCGGGGCGGGTGCGCAGTCGTCGCACGCGAAC
>JBOHBY010001095.1:0-1691 GCA_050698635.1 Spirillospora sp. | reverse complement strand
GGTCCGGAGGGTCAGGCGCGGACGCGGACCGGGTGGCGGGCGCTGTGGCTCGGCGCCATCGCGCTGCTGACCGCGTTCTTCTTCTACCCGCTCGGCCTGGTCCTCGGCGTCGCCGCGCTCGTGGTCGGCATCCGGGCCCGCCGGAGCGCGCGCCGCACCAGGGGGGTCGCGCCCGGAGCCGTTCCGGGGATCGTGCTCGGCGCGGTCGGCCTGGTGTTCTCGATGATGTCGGTGTCGCTCACGGCGTACCTGTGGACGGAGCTGAGCGCCTACCAGAACTGCCTCAGCGGGTCCAACACCACGGTCGACAAGCAGTCCTGCAAGGACAGGTACTTCCCCAAGATCGAGGACAAGCTCGGCCTGCCCGACGGCAGCATGGACAAGTACGGCGACCTGCTCTAGCCGACGGGCTCGGTCCCCGGGCTCAGTCTCAGCCGTCGTCCTCGGCGGACTCTTCGCGGAGCACGTAGATGGCGCCGCCCCTGTTCTCGGTGCGCTCAGGGTCCTCGGGCGACGGCGGCATGGGGGCGGACGGCTCGTCCGGGACCGGCTCGTCGATGAGGTGGCCTTCGAGCACGACCGTCCCGTCCCGTGGCGGGGCGGCGGCCTCGGGTTCCGCCTTCCGTACGGGCTCCGGCTCCGGCTCAGGTTTCGGCTTCGGCTTCGGCTCCGGTTGGGGCTCGGGCTCCGGTTCGGGGTGTTCTTCGACCAGATCGGGCAGCGGATCCACTGACCGGCGCGGACGTCGGCGCGGCGCGAGGACGGGCTCCGCGTCCTCGAACCGCAGCGGATCCGGCGCGTAGGGCGGCCTCGGCGCGGCGGCAGCGGGCCTCGGCTCGGGAACCCTGGCCTCGTAGTCGCCAGGGACGGGCGCCGACAGCGGCATCGGCGTCGCGACCTCACGCGCCCGCTTCCGGACGGCCTCCCTACCGGCCTTCTCCTTGGCCGCCTTCTTCTTGGCCTGCTTCTTCGCCTTCTTCGCCTTCTTCGGCTTGGACGGAGACTCCGCGCGGGCGGGACGGCGCAGGACCATCCAGTTCGCCACCCACGCCGCGATCGCCGCCGAGATCCCGACCTCAAGCGCCGCCAGCAGCCCGACCTGCCAGGCGGACGGACCCACGGTCGCCATCCGCCCGTCGCCGAGCGGCCCGCCGGACAGCGCGGTCAGCAGCGCCGCCACCGCACCCGTCAGCGCACCGGACAGGAACCCCCACAGCGGTGCCCCTTCCGACACGGGCGTGGGCATCGACCGGATCGTCAGCACGCCGCCGACCGCGCCCGCGAGGAACGGCGCCGCCAGCGCGATCAGCGACACGGCGGGCGCCGGGCCCGGCTGGGGCAGCGCCGCGAGCGGCGGGAACGCGGGGACGAGATCGAGGAACACGCCGGTCGGCGACACGCTCGTCCCGGCGCCGACCGAGAAGCCGGGGCCGACCGCGTACGACATCCCCCAGATCACCGCGTTCGGCAGGAACGCCAGCTCCACCAGCAGCAGCAGGACACCGCCGACGACGCCCGGGGCGAGCAGGTCGTACAGGTGGTCGGCGTCCCCCATGTGCATGGCGAGCGAGACCCCGACGAGCACCGCACCCGACGCGAGCAGCACCGAGAGCGAGCCCGCGACGCCGATCACCAGCGAGCGCGGCCGGTCAGGCAGCAGCCGCAGCAGCGCGCCGAGCCCCGACCTGACC
>JBOHBY010001094.1:0-1830 GCA_050698635.1 Spirillospora sp. | reverse complement strand
GTGATCGCGTCCGCGGACACCCGCCAGGCGCCGATGGCGAGCAGCGCGATCGTCCCCAGGTTGGGCAGGGCGTCCAGGCCGGGCTCGAACGCCGCCCGCAGCCGCCCGACCCGCGCCGCCTGATCGGGCCACACGTACGACAGCAGCCGCCGCCGCGCGTCCGCCGACCCCGGGTCGAGCGGCGCCAGATCGCAGCCGAGCCGCTCCGCGACGACCAGCGGGACCTCGGCCGGGACGGCCCCGCGCCACGCGTCCGGCAACACCACCGGGGACTCCGGCCCGTAGCCACCGCCCTCATACAAGATCCGGAAGTGGTCGGCCCGCAGGTTCAGCCCCGCGCTCGCACCGATCTCCAGCAGCCGCACCGGCAACCCCCCGGTGGCCCCGGCGACCGTCAGCAGCCCCCCGACCAGCGGGGACGCACGCCCGACCTCGTTCGTCTGCGGCGGGTCGGCCAGCGCCGCGCTGATCTCCTCCGCGTGCGCGATCAGCACGTCCCGGAACGCGGGCCACGCGCCCAAAGGATCTTTGGTCCCGCCCGCGGTCGGATAGTGGGCCGCGAGATCGGGCACACGTCCCTCCAACACGAACCGGTGCACCGTCCCCAGCATCCCGAGGACGAACCCGGTCTCCGTCCGTTCCCCGAGCACCTCCTCGACGATCCCGCCCGCGTCGTCCGCCGCCCGCGTCAGCAGCTCCGCGTACATGGGCGACCCCAGCTCCGCGCACGCCCGCGCCTGTCCCAGCAACCGCTCCCTCACGGCCCCCACCTCCGCCGCTGAGCCTTCCAGACGGCGGTCGCCGTCACGGGCCGCGACGCGGACTCAATAGGATCGGGGGCATGCTGCGCTGGTTGACCGCCGGGGAGTCCCATGGCCAGGCCCTGACCGCGATCGTGGAGGGGCTGCCCGCCGGTGTGCGCGTGACCTCGCGCGACATCGCCGAGGCGCTGCGCCGCCGGCGGCTCGGCCACGGGCGGGGCGCCCGGATGAAGTTCGAGCAGGACCAGGTCACGATCGCCGGCGGGGTCCGGCACGGCGTCACGCTCGGCGGGCCGGTCGCGATCGAGATCGGCAACACCGAGTGGCCCAAGTGGGAGACGGTCATGTCGGCCGACCCCGTGGACGCCGCCGTCCTTGAGGCCCAAGCCCGGAACGCGCCGCTGTCGCAGCCGCGGCCCGGCCACGCCGACCTCGTCGGCATGCAGAAGTACGGCTTCGACGACGCGCGGCCCGTCCTGGAGCGGGCGAGCGCGCGGGAGACGGCCGCCCGGGTCGCGCTCGGCACGGTCGCCAAGGCGTTCCTCAAGCAGGCCCTCGGCGTGGACGTCCTCAGCCACGTGATCGCGCTCGGCGAGGTCGAGGCGCCAGACGGCGTCCTGCCCGAGCCCGGCGACCTCGCCCGAGTCGACGAGAGCCCGGTCCGCTGCTTCGACACCGGCGCGTCCGCCGCGATGGTCGCGCACATCGACGAGATGAAACGCGCCGGGGACACCCTCGGCGGCGTCGTGGAGGTCCTCGCCTACGGGCTGCCGCCCGGCCTCGGCAGCCACGTCCACTGGGACCGGCGGCTCGACTCGCGGCTCGCCGGGGCGCTGATGGGCATCCAGGCGATCAAGGGCGTGGAGCTCGGCGACGGGTTCACCACCGCGCGCCGTCCCGGGTCCAGGGCGCACGACGAGATCGACGGCACGCCGGACGGCGTCCGCCGCCGGACGAACCGCGCCGGCGGCGTCGAGGGCGGCATGACGAACGGCGAGCCGCTGGTCGTCAAGGGGGCGATCAAGCCGATCTCGACCCTGACCAAGCCGCTGCGCTCGGTCGACACCGA
>JBOHBY010001093.1:0-5687 GCA_050698635.1 Spirillospora sp. | reverse complement strand
GGGGGCGGCCGGTCTCGCTGTGGCCGTTCGTCGAGGGACGCTGGCCGGACGAGGCCGAGGCGGACGTCCAGGCGGCCCGCCTGCTGGCCCGGCTCCACCGTGCGCTCGCGTCCGCCGAGCCAGGCCCGCGTCCCTCCCGGTCCTTCGCCGAGTACGGGCTCTACGGGCCGGAGGACACGCCCGAGGTGCCCATCGGCCTCGCCGATCCGGACCTCGACCGCTGGCTCGCCGAATTCCACCGCGCGCACACCACGCGCCACCCGCTGCACGGCGACTACTACGCGGGCAACACGCTGATCGACGGCGGCGTACTCACCGCCGTCCTGGACTGGGACGAGTCGTTCGTCGGCGCCCCCGAGTTCGAGCTGGCCGCGGCGGCGACCGAATGGGGTGAGGACGAGCCGAAGCGGGCGAGGCGGTTCGTCGACGTCTACATGGCCGAGGGCGGAACGGCGGGAGACCTCGACGACGAGGCGCTGGCCCAGCTCATCCGGCACAAGCTGCGCAGGGAGGTCGCCTATTACCGGTGGTCGGTCGATCGCGGCGTCGAGCACGACCAGGAGGACGTCGACTACAACCGCGAGCGGATCGAGCTGTTCCACCACCTGCGTCCCTGACCAACGGTTGAGGACTCCTGCTACTACGCTTGTAGCAGGCCCACTAGGGTCGGATGGGACGGACTACCAGCGGAGGATCAGATGGCTTTCTGGGACAAGCTGCGCGAGTCGACCCAGACCATGCAGACGCAGCTGCTCAGCAAGAAGAACGACCTGAAGAGCGGGGCGTTCCGCGACGCGAGCATGGCGATGTGCGCGCTGGTCGCGGCGGCCGACGGGAGCGTCGACCCGTCCGAGCGGCAGCGGACGGCGTCGCTGATCGCCTCCAACGAGGTGCTCCAGAACTTCCCCGCCGAGGACCTGCAGCGCCGCTTCAACGACTACGTCTCGAAGCTGACCGCCGACTTCGCCTTCGGCAAGGTCGGCGTCCTGCAGGACATCGGCAAGGCCAAGAAGAAGCCCGCCGAGGCGCGGGCCGTGGTCCAGATCGGCATCATCATCGGCGGCGCCGACGGGAACTTCGACGACACCGAGAAGGGCGTCGTCCGCGAGGCCTGCTTCGCCCTCGACCTCAACCCGGCCGAATTCGAACTCTGATCCGCCGCCCGCCCCGCCGCCGTCGAGCTGGAGGTCGCGGCGGTCAGCGAACCTCGCCGCGGCGGTGACGAAGCCGTTGCTCATGAACAGCAGCGGGCCGGTGACCGCGTTCCTGCCCGGCGGTGTTCCCACTCGGCGAACGCGAGCCCCGGCCCGGCCAGCGCGGCGAGGACCTCGGCCTCCAACTGTCCCAACGGCCTGCGCGGCACCGGCCCCACCCTCGCGCGGACGACGTCGTGCCCTCGACGACGCGGACATTGACCTACACCTGTAGCAGGTCGGGAAACCGTCCAAGGCCGTCCAAGGCGGACGTGCTCGAACGGTTCAGGCGGGCGGGTCGGGGGTGAGCTTCTCGCGGGCGAGCCGTTCGACCAGCACGGGGACGAAGTCGCGGACGGGCCGGTCCTCGAAGCGGCGGTAGATCGCGTCGATGGCCTGGGTGATCTGCTTGGGCTGGTAGCTGCCGGAGAGGTTGTGGATGAGGCGGTCGGCCACATGGCGCATGACGTGCTCTTCGCGTTCCACGGGATTCCCGGACGGCGTCATGGTCAGCCCGCCGCGCCCGGGGGGCGGCTGGGGCAGGAACTTCACCGCGAGGTGCGAATATCCCAGCCGGCACGGGCCGACCCGCTGCGGGGAGGTGTTCAGCGCCGCGAGATTGGCCTTGATGGCGACGCTGACCAGGGAGACCAATAACGCGACGTCGTCGTCGCCGCCGAGCCAGACCCCCACCCAGCCGTCGCCTGGGCGGATGCGTATGGAGGCGCATTCCCGGAGGGATTTTCGCATACGTTGGATGAACGGCCAGGTCAGATATAGCTCGGCCTGGTCACGCCCATGCAGATGGACGATCTGGTCCCCGCCACAAGCGAATGCCCGGCCGAATCCGCAGTCGGCCCGGCACAACCTCAGCGCCGGCCAGTCGTTCAACAGCTCCACCACGGAGTCGGCCGGAGAGGTCCGTAGACCGTCGGTCCCGCCCATGCTCGTAGGATCCATCTCGACCGGCTTGATCAGTACCCACCGGACGAAATCGTTATCGGAATGGTTGCCCCGCCGCCCAATCGTCGTCGGCTCCCCGGCGAAACGATCAGTTAGCGACGCCACGTCCGGCCACCTGAGTAACCGGCGCCCCAATTCAGACTCCGCGCCTGTATACCCCTGGCCGGTGAGACCGGTATGGCGGGCGGCGAAGATCGGCACGCGGCTCCCAGCACCGCCGCCCAGCGACGCCGCCCGCCCGTCCACCATTTGTTGTGAACCGGTCAACTGGAGGTTATGCCCGATTGGACGGCTATGACTGCCAAACGTATCCGGTTGTCGCATCCCGTCTTACGGATCAAGTTCGTGACGTGGGTCTTCACCGTCGTGACACCCAGATGAAGCGAATTCGCGATCTCCCGGTTGGACAGCCCTTCGCCGACCATCGCGAGCACCTCGCGCTCGCGCCCCGTCAGCCCGGCGACACCGGGGACCCCGGGTAGGGCGTCCTGGTCTGCCGGTCGATGGGTGCGGACGGCCTGGTCCACGAGCCGGGACAAGACGCCGTGGCTGAACGGCGCGTCCCCGCGAGCGGCACGGCGGATCGCCTCCAGCAGGTCCAGGGGCGGGGCGTCCTTCACCAGGAAGCCGAACGCGCCCGCCGACAGCGCCGGGTAGAGGTGGTCGTCGTCGTCGAACGTGGTGAGCACGACGATCCTGGTCGCCGGGTGGGCCGCGACGATCCGCCGGGTGGCGGTGATGCCGTCGACGCCCGGCATGCGCAGGTCCATCAGCACGACGTCGGGGCGGTGCTCGTCCACCAGCCGGACGGCCTCGCGCCCGTCGGCCGCCTCGCCGACGATCTCGATGTCGTCCGCCGAGTCGCACAGCATGCGCAGCCCGAGCCGGACGAGGTACTGGTCGTCCGCCAGCACGACCCGGATCATGTGGCACCTCCCCGGCCGGGGCCGACGGTGGCCCCGGTTGTCACGCCGGTGCGGCGGGCGTTGTCGCGCGTCGCCCGGACGAGCCCGGCCCATGGGAAGCGGCTCCGGCGCTCGGCGTCCGCCAGGTGGAGGACGCGGCGTCCTCCACCTGGCCGCCGGTCCGGCCGGACGGCGGAGGCGCGGGGGCGTCCGGCGCGGCGAGAGTAGGGCGTGCCCAACGGAAGGAACACACGGTGGACGCCCTGAGAGTGGTTCTCCTGATCTGCCATCTGGCCGCGCTGGCCGTGGTGGTCGTGTCGTTCGTCGCGCACCTGTCGTCGTCGCGGTCGTTCACGGGGGTGACGGCCGTGGCCGCCGGGGGCGTGCTCGGCACCGGGGTGTTGCTGGTAGCGGCCGCCGCGCTGGACGACGACACGATCAACGCGCCGAAGATCGTCACAAAGCTGGTCATCGCGGCGACGGTGCTCGTGGCGGTGCTGCTGGCCCGCCGCCGCGAGGACGGCGGCGAGCCCGGCGGGTTCTTCTACGGCGCGGGTCTGCTCGTCCTGGTCAACGCGACGATCGCGGTGGCCTGGACGTAACCGGGAGCAGCCGGCCTCGACAAAAAAGCAACGCACGTTTACTTTTTAGCATGGAGCGACCTCATGACGTTCACACTCGATAGCATTTCCCCTCCCGCGCCCTGAGGAGATCATCGCCGTGACCAGCCCCGATCCCCGTGCACGGGATCGCGGCGACGGTTCCGCGCCGCCGCTGCGCAAGGGCGACAGGACGCGGCTGCGAATCCTGGAAGCCGCCCGCCGCCAGTTCGGCCGGCACGGCTACGAGCTCGCCACGATCCGCGGGATCGCCGCCGACGCGAACGTCGACAAGGCGTCGGTCATGAAGCACTTCGGCAGCAAGCAGGACCTGTTCCGGGCGGCCGTGCACTGGTCCATCCCGATCGACGAGCTCACCACCGACGATCCCGGACGGAGCGCCGAGAACTACCTCACCTCCATGCTGGCGGGCTGGGCCGCGATCCCGGACCATCCGATGTCGGTGCTGCTGCGCGCCAGCATGACCAGCGAGGACGCCGCCGGAATGCTCACCGGGCACCTGACCGCCGAGGTCGTCGACCGGGTCGCGGCCTCCCTGGACGGCCCGGACGCCCGCCTCCGGGCCGCCCTGTTCGCCTCGTTCATGACGGGACTGGTCTCCCAGCGGCACATGCTGCGGCTCCCCGACCTCGCGGACGCCGACGTCGACGACGTGATCCGGATCGCCGCCCCGGCCGTCCAGGCGCTGCTCGGCTCCGTGTCCGGTCAGGCGTCCGGATAGGGCAGCAGGTCGCCGTCGATCTTCTCCCAGGAGGTGCGGAGGTCGGCCAGCAGGGCGGGGTGGCTTCGGGAGTGGTCGGCCTGTTCGCGGGGGTCGGCGGCCAGGTTGTGGAGCGTCTCGCCGGTGTCGGTGCGCAGGTACTTCCAGTCGCCGCGGCGCAGGGCGCGTTCTGTTTTCGTCCGCCAGAACAGGTCGCGTCGCGGTGGCCGTGCGCCCTTGCGGAGGTACGGGACGAGGCTGTGCCCGTCCAGAGGATGGGCGGCGCCGGGGCGCGCACCGGCCGCGTCGAGCAGCGTGGCCGTCCAGTCGTGGGTGATGACCGGCACATGGCTGACCTGGCCAGGACGGATCGCCGCCGGCCAGCGCAGGATGTTCGGAACCCGGATCCCGCCCTCCCGCAGCCCGCCCTTCCCGCCGGCCAGCGGCCACTGGTAGGACCAGCGCTCGCCGCCGTTGTCGCTGCTGAACAGGACGATCGTGTTCTTGTCCTGGCGGGTGGCGCGCAGGGCGCGCAGGACACGTCCGACGGCGGCGTCCAGGCTCTCGACCATCTTGCGGTAGGTATCTAGAGAGCCGCCGTCGTCGTGCCACAGGGCCCGCCCGTCGCCCGCTCTGGCCCGCGCGGTGATCCGCTCGCTCACGTCCCGGTCGCCGGGCGCCTCCCACGGCCAGTGCGCGGCGGTGAAGTTGAGGTTCAGCAGCCACGGTTTGTCGTGGTCGCGCCGGATGTAGGCGGCGGCGCGGTCGGCGAGGGTGTCGGTGTAGTAGTCGAGCGACTCGGCCGGGACCTCCCCCTCGTACAGGTCGACGGTGGTGCCGGAGACCTTGGAGTAGTAGTCGACCGCGCCGGACAGGTTGCCGAAGAACACGTCCCACCCCGACTTGATCGGGCTGTACCAGGGCAGGAAGCCGCAGTGCCATTTGCCGAACATGGCGGTGGCGTAGCCGGCGTCCTTGAGCAGCGACGCCAGGGTGGGGTGCTCGGGCGGGATTCCGATGAGCTTGTCGGGCTGGGCGATGGGCTCTTCGAGGCCGCCGCGCAGCCGTCCCGGATAGCGGCCGGTGTAGAGCGCGAACCGGGTGGGCGAGCAGACGGCCGCGGCCGAGTAGCCCTGGGTGAAGCGGACGCCCCCGCGCGCCAGGCGGTCGAGGTTGGGCGTCCTGATGTTCGGCGAACCGTAGCCGCTCAGGTCGGCCCAGCCCAGGTCGTCGCCGATGACGACCAGGATGTTGGGCCGGTCGGGGCGCGCGCGGCCGGGGTCGGCCCGGAACTCCCGTTCGGCCG
>JBOHBY010001092.1:0-3366 GCA_050698635.1 Spirillospora sp. | reverse complement strand
CGACCGCCGCGCCGGCGACCTCGCCGTCCTCACGCTGCGGCCCGAGCGTCCGCTGCCGTTCCGCGCGGGGCAGCACGTGACCGTGCAGACGCCGCGCTGGCCCCGCGTCTGGCGGCCGTACTGGATCGCCAACGCGCCCCGCCCGGACGGGACGCTGCGCCTGCACGTCAGGGCCCTTCCCGGCGGGTGGGTGAGCGGAGCGCTGGTGCGCCACACCGCGCCGGGCGACACCGTCCTGCTCGGCCCGGCCACGGGCCCGATGGCACTCGACCCGCGTTCCGAACGCGGGCTGCTCCTGATCGGCGGCGGCACGGGTCTCGCGCCCATGAAGGCGCTCGCCGAGCAGGCGGTGACGACCGGCGTCCCCGGCCGCGACCTTCGTGCGGGGCACGGTCACCGCGCTGCGACGGCACGGGATGCCGCTCGCCCGCGTCCACCACGACCTGCTCGCCGTCCCGGACGACCACCCGGACGGCACGGCCGTCACCAGCCCGCGCGTTCCCGCAGGAAACCCGTGGTCGCCGCGTCCGCCGGATAGAACGACTCGATCGCCAGCTCCGCCACCGTGATGTCGACCGGCGTCCCGAACGTCGCGATCGTGCTGAAGAACGACAGCTCCCGGCCGTCCACCCGCATCCGCAGCGGGACGAACACCTCGTGGCCCGCCGGCGGCGCGAAGGCCTCACCCACGTCGCCGGGGAAGCTCCGCAGCTCCCGGTAGAGCTGGGCGAGGCCCGGGTCGGCGGTCAGCGCCACATGCCGCCGCACCCGGTCGATCATGTGGCCGCGCCACTCGGCCAGGTTCAGGATGTGCTTGGCCATGCCCTCCGGGTGCATGCTGAGGCGCAGCACGTTCAGCGGCGGCTCCAGCAGTTCCGGGGCCGCGCCCTCCATGAACAGCCCGGCCGCGCCGTTGGCGTCGATCAGGTTCCAGAACCGGTCGACGACGACCGCCGGGTACGGCTCGTGCCCGTCCAGGACCTGCCTCAGCGCCGCGCGGACGGTGTCCATCCGCGGTTCCTCGATCGGCGTCTCGCCGAACACCGGCGCGTACCCGGCCGACACCAGCAGCAGGTTCCGGTCGCGCAGCGGGACGTCGAGATGCTCGGCCAGCCGCAGCACCATCTCCCGGCTCGGCGCCGAGCGTCCCGTCTCCACGAAGCTGAGGTGCCGGGTCGACACGTCCGCCGCCGACGCCAGCTCCAGCTGGCTCAGCCTGCGCCGCTGCCGCCACGCGCGCAGCTGGTCCCCGACCGGTCTCACATCGCTCAACGCCGTCGTCACCGCACCGACGCTACCCGCGCCGCCGTCATGGCCACGATGACGTCCCAGGTAAAGGGTCGCCTGGACGTTCAGACGCCGAGACGGCTAGACCTTCCGCCACTGGGGGATCCAGGCGCCGTCCTCGACGACGTAGTCGCCGAACAGGTCCGGGGCCTCCGTGCGCATCACCTCGCCGATCTTGCCGAACAGGAGCCGGATCTCCTCCTCGGCGCCGGGCGCCGTGCGGTTCTCCAGGGTGTGGCGCAGGGTGCGGACGTTCGCCGTCCAGACCAGGCCGGTGCCGACGCCCTCCGGCGCGAACCGGCGCATGAACGACGTCTTGTGCTTCTTCTCCTTGAACGGCACGCCCTCGTCGTCCAGCCCGAAGTGCCCGGCCATCCACGCCTGGAACTCCTCCATCTGCTCCAGCATGGCGGTGGCGCGCTTCATCAGCTCGGCGTCCTCGCGGGCCCACTCGGGGAACCAGAACGGGATGTCCTGGAGCCGGACGAACCGCATCGACTCCTGCGAGATCGCCACACCGGGACGGTGCCGCACCAGCTCGTGGGTGAGGACGCGGCTCACGTTGTGCAGGACGAAGCTGAAGCTGACGTGCTCCAGCACCGAGCCGTGCAGGCTCCGCAGGATGTTCTCCAGGTACTGGCCCGAGTCGGTGCGGATCTTCTTCACGTTGGGGTTGAGGCCGGGCTCCCACGAGCGGTAGCACAGCCGCCCGGCGAACTCGGCGAGGTTCTGCGGGTCGTTCAGCTCGGCGTCGAGGCCGCCCTGGTCGAGCCGCTCCAGCCAGCTCTCGCCGCCGACGTCCCGCAGGTACCGGGCGACCTCGTCGTAGTCCAGCTCGGGCCGCGCGACGAGGAACACCTCTGGTTCGACGCTCTTCACTCTCGATTCCCCCTCGCTCGTTTCCGTCGCCCCTAGGAAACCACCCCGGGCGGGACGGCCGCGACCTGGGCACGGCGGTGTCGAGTAATGAGCGTCTGCGGTAACGCTCATGAAGAATTTGGCGCACACTGGAGGGGCTCACGTGGCCTGGGGAGGGGTTCGATGTCGTCAGATCCGATGCCGTCAGAACTGAAGGTGCTCGGCGCCTGCCCGCTGGACTGCCCGGACGGCTGCTCATGGGTCGTGACCGTACGGGACGGCAAGGCGGTCGGGATGCGCGGCAACCCCGCCCACCCGTACACGCGCGGCGCGCTCTGCGCGAAGGTCAACCGCTGGCTGGAACGTGCCGAACAGCCCGACCGGATCCTGCACCCGCTGCGCCGGACGGGCCCCAAGGGCGAGGGCCGGTTCGAGCGGATCACCTGGGACGAGGCGCTCGACGAGATCGCGGAGCGGCTGGACGGCGTCGTCCGCGAGCACGGCGGCGAGGCGATCTGGCCGTTCTGGGGTTCGGGGACGCTCGGCTACCTCCAGGGCCTCGAAGGGTTTTCGGGCAAGCGGTTCTTCAACGTGCTGGGCGCGTCCGCGCACGACGCGAACATCTGCTCGTCGGCGGGCAACGCGGGCTTGGCCACCGCGATCGGCTCCCCCAGCGGCATGGACCCGGAGGACCTCGCGCACGCCAGGCTCGTCCTGCTGTGGGGCACGAACCCGCTGACCAGCGGTCACCACGTGTGGAAGTTCGTCCAGGAGGCGCGCAAGGCGGGCGCGCATCTGGTGGCGATCGACCCCGTCCGGACGCGGACGGCACGCCAGGCCGACGAGCACCTCGCCCCGCTGCCCGGCACGGACGCCGCCCTCGCGCTCGCCCTCCTGCACGTCATCGTGGGCCTGGGCGCGCAGGACGAGGAGTACCTGCGCCGCCACACCCTCGGCTGGGACGAGTTCCAGGCCCGCATCGCCGAGTTCCCGCCGGAGCGGGCCGCCGAGATCACCGGCGTCCCCGCCGACCGGATCATCGCGCTGGGCGAGCGGATCGCCCGGACGCGCCCGACCGCGATCCGCGCGACGCAGGGGCTCCAGCGCCACGCGGGCGGCGGCGCCGCGGTGCGGGTCATCGCGGGGATCCCCGCCGTGACCGGCGACTGGGCGCGGCGCGGCGGCGGGGTCGCGTTCTCGACGTCCGGCCACGTCAAGCTG
>JBOHBY010001091.1:0-4027 GCA_050698635.1 Spirillospora sp. | reverse complement strand
GCCGGGGGCTGCGCGGCGCCGGGGTGCTGGCGGACGCGGGCGAGTTCCCGCTGCAACCGCCGCTTCTCCATCTCCAGCGTGGTCAGCGAGTCCTCGTGCTCGTCGCGCAGGTCGCGCAGGTCGCGGCGGTCGCGCATGCGGCGGGCCGCGCCCGAGAAGATGAGCATCATGCCGAAGGACAGGACGACGGCAACACCGCCCCCGGCCAGGAAGACCTGCCACTGCTCGTTGACACCGGGCACGGTCTGGCCGAAGACGATCAGGTTCGCGGGCTCGTTGTTCTCGTCGAGGATGACGCCGGTGACTCCGGCGATAGCCGCCGCGACCAGCAGAAAACCGAGGAACACCATGTGCAGAACTCCTCTTCGTTCGACTCCGTAGGGGGGCGGAGAACCTCCCACCATGCCAGACGAGAAACTGGCCTATGTCCCATTCGCCGGATAAATCCTGGTCAGACGGCTTTAGTCCGTTCCAACGCGGACGGTTCCATCTCGATCGCATCGGGTAGTGACCGTTGCCTGGGAAGGACACGCTGGGAACCCGCTGGAAAGACGCCTGGAAGACGCCTGGAAGACGCCTGGAGAGACGTACCGTGGAGGAAGCATGCCCGTAGAGGCCATCGTGTTCGACCTGGACGGCGTCCTCATCGACTCCGAGCCCGTGTGGGAGGACGTGCGACGCGCGTACGTCGCCGAACACAACGGCCGCTGGCTCCCGGACACGCAGGAGCGCCTCATGGGCATGTCCACCGTGGAATGGGCGACGTACATCGCGAACGACCTCATCGACGGTGTGCCGGCCGAGGACGTTGCCTACGAAGTGGTCGACCGGATGTCTCAGCGGTACGTGGACGGGCTGCCACTGCTCCCAGGCGCGGAGTCGGCCGTCCGTCGCCTAGCGGAGTATCGCCCGCTGGGGCTGTCCAGCTCGTCCCCGCGCGCCCTCATCGACCTGGTCCTGGGCCAGCTCGGGGTGGAGGCCCTGTTCCGCGCCACCGTGTCCACCGAGGAGGTCGACCGGGGCAAACCGGCCCCGGACGGATACCTCACCGTGGCCGCGCGGCTGGAGGTACCGGCCGGCGCCTGCGTGGCCATCGAGGACTCCACCAACGGCCTCCGCTCGGCCCACGCCGCCGAGATGACGGTGATCGCGATCCCGCGTCCGGCGCACCCACCGGCGGCCGACGCCCTGACCCTGGCCGCCCACGTAGCGGACGGCCTCGACGAGATCACCCCCGAGCTCGTCGAAGTTATCCACAGCTGAGAGATCTCGGGACGGTGTCGGCGGCGGCTCATAGTATGGGCCGATGACTTCCCCCGAGACCCCGGAGACCCTCGACGTCCTGCGGCGCGTGTTCGGGTACGACGCGTTCCGGGACGGCCAGCGGGAGATCATCGAGCATGTGGTCGCGGGCGGGGACGCGCTCGTCCTCATGCCGACCGGCGGCGGGAAGTCGCTGTGCTACCAGATTCCGGCGCTGGTCCGGAAGGGCACCGGCGTCGTCATCTCCCCGCTCATCGCCCTCATGCAAGACCAGGTGGACGCGCTCCAGGCGCTCGGCGTCCAGGCCGGATTCCTCAACTCCACGCAGGACTTCGACGAACGCCGCGTCGTCGAGGCGCAGTTCGTCCAAGGCGAGCTCGACCTGCTCTACCTGGCGCCCGAGCGGCTCCGCCTCCCCGCCACCGTCGACCTGCTCGACCGCGGGAACGTGTCCCTGTTCGCGATCGACGAGGCGCACTGCGTGTCGCAGTGGGGGCACGACTTCCGTCCCGACTACCTGATGCTGTCGGGCCTGCACGAACGCTGGCCGGACGTCCCGCGCATCGCCCTCACCGCCACCGCCACCGAGGCGACCCGCGGCGAGATCGCGTCCCGCCTCCAGCTCGACCCGGCCCCGGCCCGGCCCGGCTCCGGGGCGAAGACGCGCCACTTCGTCGCCAGCTTCGACCGCCCCAACATCCAGTACCGGATCGAGCCGAAGACCGACGCGAAACGCCAGCTCCTGCGCCTGCTCCAGACCGAGCACAACGGCGACGCGGGAATCGTCTACTGCCTGTCGCGCAACTCCGTCGAGAAGCACGCCGCGTTCCTGACCGACAACGGCATCCGGGCCCTCCCCTACCACGCGGGCCTGGACGCCGGCACGCGCGCCGCCAACCAGTCGCGCTTCCTCCGCGAGGACGGCCTCGTCATCGTCGCGACCATCGCGTTCGGCATGGGCATCGACAAACCCGACGTCCGCTTCGTCGCCCACCTCGACCTGCCCAAGTCGGTCGAGGGCTACTACCAGGAGACGGGCCGCGCCGGACGCGACGGCCTCCCGTCCACCGCCTGGCTCGCCTACGGCCTCCAGGACGTCGTCAACCTCCGCAAGATGATCGACGGCGGCGAGGGCGACGCCGCGTTCCGCCGCCGCCAGGCCACCCACCTCGACTCGATGCTCGCGCTCTGCGAGACCGTCGAGTGCCGCCGCGTCCAGGTCCTGAACTACTTCGGCCAGTCCGGCGAACCCTGCGGCAACTGCGACACGTGCCTGACACCGCCCGAGTCATGGGACGCGACCGTCCCCGCCCAGAAGGTCCTGTCGGTGATCGTCCGGCTCGACCGCGAACGCCGCCAGAAGTTCGGCGCCGGGCACATCATCGACATCCTGCTCGGCAAGAAGAGCGCGAAGGTCATCCAGTTCGACCACGACTCCCTCAAACCGTTCGGCGTCGGCACCGAACTACGCGAGACCGAATGGCGCGGCGTCGTCCGCCAGCTCCTGGCGCAGGGCCTGATCGCCGTCGAGAGCAACCACGGCACCCTGCTCCAGACCGACGCGAGCGCCGAGGTCCTACGCGGCGAACGCAAGGTCATGATGCGCCGCGAACCCGAACGCCCCACAACGAAACCGGCCAAGACCACCAAGGACCGCAAGCCCCCGGTCGAACTCCCCGCCGAAGCGGCACCGATCTTCGAACGCCTCCGCACCTGGCGCGCCGCCACCGCGAAGGAACAGGGCGTCCCCGCCTACGTCATCTTCCACGACGCCACCCTCCGCGAGATCGCCACCGCCCTCCCGACCTCCCTGACGGAACTGGGCCACATCAACGGCGTAGGCGAAAACAAACTCGCCAAATACGGCGACCAGGTCCTCCAGACCCTGTCCACCACCGACTAACCCGACCCGAATCACACTCACACAGAAGCCCGCTCAGGCACCGCACCACGAACGGCGCGACGCTTTGGCGGACGGTTCGAATCGTGGTCTCGCGCAGGCTCGTCCAGGCGTTCGTTCCACCACCGGCGACGTGGGGTTCGGTGGAGGGACGATTGCGGTTGGCGGTTAGGCGGGGGGCTGGTTTTGGGTGGCTTCTTGGGCGGTGCGGTGGCCTGATTCGACGGCGCCGTCGATGTATCCGGCCCATCTGGTCGCGGTTTCGGTTCCGGCCCAGTGCAGCGGGCCGATCGGGCGGCGTAGCGATGGGCCGAAGCGGGTCAGGGTGCCGGGGGTGGCGAACGCGCCGTAGCAGCCGCGCGAGTACTCCTCCGCGGCCCAGTCCCGTTCGATGTAGGCGACGGGCTCCTTGGCCTGGGGCCCGAAATATCCGGTGAGGTCGGCGATGACCTGGGCGCGCCGCTCGGCGGCGGTGAGGCGTGCGGCGATGTCCGCGTGCCGTCCCTCCAGGAACCCGACCAGCACACCGGGCGTTCCGCCGTCCGGTGTGTTGTCGAACGTGATGCCGAACGGACGCCGGTCACTGGTCACCTGGCCGCTGTACCCGTCCCGGCGCCAGAACGGCTCGTCGTACACCACGTTGACCTTGATCACGCGTCCCATCGGCATCCGCTGGACGAGCTGGTCGCGATCACCGGGCAGCCCTGGCGTGTAGCGGATCCGTCCGGCCAGCGGCGGCGGGACGGCGATGATCGCCCGGCGCGCACGCACGTCGTCCCGGCCCGGCACGCGGAGCCGGACGGAGCCGCCCGAGCCGTCCGAGCCGTCCTCCCACTCGATCTCCCTGACCGGCGCGTCCAGCAC
>JBOHBY010001090.1:0-6086 GCA_050698635.1 Spirillospora sp. | reverse complement strand
CGGTGAGCCTCGGCGGCGGCGGTGGCGGCGAAGGCCAGGTGCAGGCCCGCCCGCCGGACTCGGTCGCGGGCGTGGCGCAGCGCGTGCTGCCGAGCGTCGTGATGATCCGCGTGCAGTCCTCGCAGGGCGAGGTCGGCGGCACCGGCTTCATCGTCAACGGCGGCTACGTCATCACCAACAACCACGTCGTGGCCGGCGCGGGCGGTCAGATCCAGATCGTCTTCAACGACAAGAAGATGCTGCCCGCCACCGTCAAGGGCGCCGACCCGAGCTCGGACGTCGCCGTCCTGAAGCCCGAGGGCCAGCACTCGCTGCCCGCGCTCACCGTCGGCGACTCCAGCAAGATCGCCGTCGGCGACCCGGTGATCGCGATCGGCTCGCCGCTCGGCCTGCAGGGCTCGGTGACCACCGGCATCGTCAGTTCGCTGAACCGCGCCGTGCCGACGCGCGGCGAGGGCGGCGGCGACGCGTCCTTCCTCAACGCGATCCAGACCGACGCGGCGATCAACCCCGGCAACTCGGGCGGCCCGCTGGTGGACGCGAAGGGCCGCGTGATCGGCATCAACACCGCGATCGCGACGCTCGGCGGCGGCGGCCTCGGCGGCGAGCAGCAGAGCGGCAGCATCGGCCTCGGCTTCGCGATCCCGATCAACCAGGGCAAGCGGGTCGCCGAGGAGATCATCAGGACGGGCAGCGTCCGCCAGGCCAAGCTCGGCGTGCTCCCCGACCCGCGCTACCAGGAGGGCGGCGCCCGGATCATGCCGCAGCCCGTCAACGGGCAGGAGCCGGTCACCAAGGGCGGCCCCGCCGACCGGGCGGGCCTGAAGGCCGGCGACGTGATCACCTCGGTGGACGGCAAGCCGATCGAGGACGCCACCGACCTGATCGCGCAGATCCGCAGCCGCGCCCCCGGTGACCGGATCAAGGTCACCTACCGCCGCGGCGGCCGCGAAAGCACCGTCGAGGTCACGCTGGGTGCCGACTGACCTCGATCTTGGCAGGGATGTTCAGGTCCGGTTCATCCGGGCTCGGGATACGCTGGGGGGACCGGTCCGCCGAAGGGCCGGTCCCTTTCGGCGGCTTGTGGAGGACGGGTGTTCGACGTTGGACTCGGTGAGATGGCGGTTCTCGTCGTCCTCGCCCTGGTCATCTTCGGTGACAAGCTGCCCCAGGTCGCCGGCCAGGCGGGCCGGATGCTGCGGCAGTTCCGCCAGATGGCCAACTCCGCCAAGGCGGACCTTCAGGAAGGGCTCGGCCCGGAGTTCAAGGACTTCGACATCGCCGACCTCAACCCGAAGACCTTCGTCCGCAAGCACCTGCTAGAGGACGACGACGACGATTTCCTGAACAACAAGAACGGAATCTTCGACGACGAACCCTCCTACGCCACCGCAGGCGGCGAACTGGCCTTCGGTGAACGCCCCCCGTACGACTCAGAGGCCACCTGACCCCCAGCGCTCAGTCGCGCTTGGGGGAGATGCCCAGGGACATGCCTGCCAGGCCTCGGCTGCGGCCGCCCAGGCGGTCGGCGATGGTGCGGAGTTCCTTGGCGGCGGCGGCGTCGGGGTCTGAGAGGACCAGCGGGACGCCGTTGTCGCCGCCCTCGCGCAGGCGGGGGTCGATCTGCACCTGGCCGAGCACCGGGACGCGGGTCCCGAGCGTCTTGGTCAGGGCGTCCGCGACGCGCTGACCGCCGCCCTCGCCGAAGATGTGCTGGCGCTCGCCGCAGTGCGGGCACGTCAGGTACGACATGTTCTCGATCACGCCGACGACCTGCTGGTGGGTCTGCGCGGAGATCGCGCCGGCGCGTTCGGCGACCTCGGCGGCGGCCTGCTGCGGGGTGGTGACCACCAGGATCTCCGCGGACGGCAGCAGCTGCGCGACGGAGATCGCGATGTCGCCGGTGCCGGGCGGCAGGTCCATGAGGAGGATGTCGAGGTCGCCCCAGTAGACGTCCGCGAGGAACTGCTGGAGCGCGCGGTGCAGCATCGGGCCGCGCCACACGACCGGCTGGTTCCCGGCGGTGAACATGCCGACGGAGATGACCTTCACGTCATGCGCGGACGGCGGCATGATCATGTCCTGGACCTTGGTGGGCGTGCCTTCGACGCCCAGCATCCGCGGTACCGAGTGGCCGTAGATGTCGGCGTCGACGACGCCGACCTTGCGGCCCTGCGCGGCGAGCGCGGCGGCCAGGTTCACCGTCACCGACGACTTGCCGACGCCGCCCTTGCCGCTCGCGACCGCGTACACCTTGGTCAGCGAGTTCGGCTTGGCGAACGGGATCTCCTTGGCCGGTTCGCCGCCGCGCAGCTTGGTCTGGAGGTCTTTGCGCTGCTCTTCGCTCATCACGTCCAGCTCGACCTGGACGGCGGCGACGCCCGCCAGTTTCCCGACGGCCTCGCGGACGTTCTTGGTGATGGTGTCCTTCATGGGACACCCCGCGACGGTCAGGTACACGCCGACGCGGACGGTCCCGTCCGCGGCGATCTCGACGTTCTTGACCATGTCGAGCTCGGTGATGGGCTTGCGGATCTCCGGATCGATCACCGTGGAGAGCGCCGCGGTCACCTGCTCGGTCGTCAACTGGGAGGCCATGTCCCCCATGGTATGAACCGGACGCCGCTCTCTCCTAATCAGGGTGTCCCACCACACAGGGCGTGTCCCGGTGTTCATCGCGCGGGCGGCGGTGCGGCCGTACGATCGGTCCCGTGACAAGCAGCACCCTCGCGGCCGCCGAGCTGACCGTCTGGCGCACGATGCTGCGCGCGCAGGCGCGCATCTCCCGCCGGCTCCAGGCCGACCTGCTGGCCCGCCACGACCTGGCGCTCGGCTCCTACGAGGTGCTCACCCACCTCGGCGAGGCCCCGTGCGGACGGCTGCGGATGAACGACCTCGCCGACCGCGTCCTGCTGTCCCGCAGCGGCCTGACCAGGCTCGTCGACCGGCTCCAGCGTGAGGGGCTGGTCGTGCGGCAGTCGTGTGCGAGCGACGCGCGGGGGCTGTTCGCCGTCCTCACCGCCGCCGGGCGGGCCCGGCTCGCGGAGGCGACGCCGACCTACCGGGAGGGCGTCCGCGACGACGTGCTCAGCAGGCTCGACGAGCCCGACCTGCGCGCCCTCGGCACCCTGCTGGACAAGCTCGCCGACGAAGACGTCCCCGCCGAGCCCGCGCCCGTCCAGCCCGCGCCCGTCCAGCCCGCGCCGATCTAGCGGTGGCCGTTCTTGGCGTCCAGCTCCTTCACGATCTGCTGGAGCTCGGAGCGTACGAAGTCGCGGGTGGCGACCTCGCTCAGCGCGATCCGCAGCCCGGCGATCTCCCGGGTGAGGTACTCGGTGTCGGCCATGCTGCGGTCGTTGCTTGAGCGGTCCTGCTCGTACTGGACGCGGTCGCGGTCGTCCTGCCGGTTCTGAGCCAGCAGGATCAGCGGCGCCGCGTACGACGCCTGGAGCGACAGCATCAGCGTCAGGAAGATGAACGGGTACGGGTCGAACTTCAGGAATGACGGCGCCGCGAGGTTCCACAGGATCCACACGCTGACGAACACCGTCATGTAGACGAGGAACCTGGCCGTCCCCAGGAATCGGGCGATGCGCTCCGAGAGGCGTCCGAACGACTCCGGGTCGTAGTGGACGCGCGGCACGAACGTCCGGCGGATCTCCCTCGGCTGGTCCAGGCGAGCGCTCATCTGGCGTGTCGTCATCACAGGTCCCCCCGGAGAGCCTCTTCCTCGGGATCGCGGGGCGCGGACTCCTCCGCGCCGGCGTCCATCACGGCCTCGCGCCAGTCCTCGGGCAGCAGGTGGTCGAGGACGTCGTCGATGGTCACCGACCCCAGCAGGTGGCCGTTCTCGTCCACGACGGCGCCCGCGACGAGGTTGTAGGTCGCCAGGAACATCGCGACGGCCGCCAGCGACAGGGTCGGCCGCAGGGTGTCGAGCTCGGCGTCGACGATGCCGCTGACCAGCGTCGGCGGTGGCTCGCGCAGCAGTCTCTGGAAGTGCACCGTGCCGA
The DNA here is from genome assembly GCA_050698635.1 of Spirillospora sp. GTDB lineage: Bacteria > Actinomycetota > Actinomycetes > Streptosporangiales > Streptosporangiaceae > Spirillospora. The sequence goes on along the minus strand of JBOHBY010001090.1, from coordinate 2,073 downwards.
GGTAGCGGCCGGTCGGCGTCGCGGTCGGCGGGCGGCACACGTACACCTGCGCGGCGAGGGCCGGGTTCAGGTCGGGGCGGCGGATCAGCGCGAGCGCCTCGGCGACCGTCGCGTCCGGTGGGACGATCACCGGCGCGGTCGTCATCAACCCGCCAGCCGAGTGGTCGGGGTAGGTCAGCAGCCGCCGCAGCGGCGCCGCCTCGTGCGGCTCCATCAGCGTCAGCAGCTGCTCGCGCTGCTCGGTCGGCAGGTCGCCGAGCAGGTCGGCGGCGTCGTCGGGGCCCATCGCCTCCAGGACGTCGGCGGCCCGGTCCACGCCGAGCTTGCCGAGGATCTCGATCTGGTCGTCCTCGGGCAGCTCCTCCAGGATGTCGGCGAGCCGCTCGTCGTCGAGCGCGACGGCGACCTCCGCGCGCCGCTTCTCCGGCAGCTCGTGCATGATGTTGGCGAGGTCGGCGGGCTTCAGCCGCTCGAACGCGGCGATCAGCCCGGCGGCGCCCTGACCGTGCTCGACGGCGGAGAAGCCTTCCACGTCGTCCCAGTTCACGACCAGGCTCTCCCCGCGTTTGCGGAGTCCACGCCCCGTCCGGCGGCGGACGGCGACCTTCCCGACCAGCCAGTCGCGGGTCCGGGTCGGCTCCATCGCGACGTCGACGACGGCGACGGGCTCGCCGGTGTCGCGGAAGCGGACCGTCCGGTCGAGCATCTGGCCGAGGACGAGCGTCTCCGACTCGCGCTTGTGGAACCGGCGGACGTTCAGCCGCCCGTCGAAGATCACCGCGTCCGCCTCGAACAGCGTCACCCGCGTGATCGGCAGGAACACGGTGCGGCGCGAGGCGACCTCCACCACCAGCCCCAGCACCCGCGGCGGCCGCGGCGCCAGCCGCAGCGCGACCACGACATCGCGGACGCGCCCGACCTGGTCACCGGCCGGGTCGAACACCGCGACGCCCGCGAGCCGGGCGATGAACACCCGTGTCGGAGCTCCGCTCATGGACCGGACACTACCCATGATCGACCCGCTGATCCGGGACAAGGGGGCCGATACGGGGCGCCGACCACGCATGAGAGGCTGAGGGTTGTGAGCGACGTCATGACCGAGCCGTTCGAAGAGCACCGCGGGCTGCTCTTCGGGGTCGCCTACCGGATGCTGGGCACGGTGGCCGACGCGGAGGACGTCGTCCAGGACGCGTGGCTGCGCTGGTCGGCCGCCGACCGGTCCGCCGTCGCCGACCCGAAGGCGTACCTGATCCGGATCACCACGAACGTCGCGCTCGACCGGCTGCGGTCGGCGCGGGCGCAGCGCGAGACCTACGTCGGGCCGTGGCTGCCCGAGCCGATGCTCACCGCGCCGGACATCGCCGCCGAGGGCGCCGAGCTGGCGGAGTCGGTGTCGATGGCGATGCTCGTCGTCCTGGAGACGCTGAGCCCGCTGGAACGTGCCGTCTTCGTCCTCAAGGAGGTCTTCGGCTACCCCTACGCCGAGATCGCGGAGGCGCTGGAGCGCTCCGAGGCGTCGGTGCGCCAGCTCGGCACCCGTGCCCGCAAGCACGTGGAGGCGCGGCGGCCCCGCTTCGAGGCGGGCGGCGCGGAGCGGCGGGCCGCCACCGACCGGTTCCTTGAGGTGGTGCTCGGCGGCGACATCAACCAGCTCATGCAGGTCCTGGCCCCGGACGTGACGCTCTGGACGGACGGCGGCGGCAAGGTCAAGGCGGCCCTGCGCGTCATCGACGGCGACCAGAAGGTGGCCCGCTGGCTCGCCGGGATCACCGGCCGGCCCTACGTGGGCGTCGAGCCCGAGGACATGCGCATGCGGCACGTCCACCTCAACGGCGAGCCCGCGCTGATCGTGGACGGCCCGGACGGCCCGATCGGCACCCTCACCGTCGACATCGACGACGCGGGCCGGATCCATGCCATCCACCTCGTGGCCAACCCCGACAAGCTGACCGCCGTCATCGAGGGACGCCGCCTCCCGATGTGACGTCCCGCCCGCTGACGTGGCGCGCGCTCTAGCGGTCGACCTGGCGGCGCTTGCCGCCGAACAGGCGCGGCGGCGCGCCCGCGGTCGTC
>JBOHBY010001089.1:0-1514 GCA_050698635.1 Spirillospora sp. | reverse complement strand
GTCCTGACCCTCGCCGCCGCGGCGCGGGAGCGGCGGCGCGTCCGGCTGCGGTACCGGTCGTGGCGCGACGCCGAGACCGAACGGGACCTGGACCCCTACGGGCTGGTGTTCCACTCCGGCCGCTGGTACGTCACCGGCCACGACCACCGCAGCGGCGAGATCCGCACGTTCCGGGTCGACCGGGTCGTGTCCGCCGAGCCGGGCACCGCCCGCTTCGAGACGCCCTCCGACGTCGACCCCGTCCAGCACGTCGTGCGGTCGCTGGCGAACGTCCCGTACGCGCACGAGGTCGAGGTGCTGTTCGACACCACGCTCGCCGAGGCACGGCGCCGGATCCCCGCGTCGACCGCGACGCTCACCGAGGACGCCGGGGGAGTGGTGATGCACACGCGGGCCGAACGGCTGGACGGGATGGCGCGGATGCTCGCCGGGCTCGGCTTCCCGTTCACGATCCGCCGGCCCGACGAACTGCGCGGCCACGTCCGCGACCTCGCGCGGACCCTGGACGACCAAGCCGGACCCTAGCCCTGGGGGCCGCCCGGCGGCGCGCCCCCAGGGTTCAGGAGGTGGCGCGGGCGTCCCACTCGTGCCGCAGCATCGCGTACACGACCTCGTCGCTCCACTCGCCCTTGACGATCTCGTTCTGCACCAGGTGCGCCTCGCGGCGCATCCCGAGCCGCTCCAGCACCCGCGCGGACGCGGCGTTGCGCCCGTCGAGCCGCCCGCACACCCGGTGCAGGTCAAGCCCCTCGAACCCGAGCCGCAGCACGACCTCGGCGGCCTCGGTCGCGAACCCCTTGCCGTGGTAGGCGGGGTTGAAGATGTAACCGATCTCGCCCTGCCGGTGCGCCCTGCTGCGCCACTGCAGGTTGACCTCGCCGATCAGCTCACCGGTCTCCCGCCACACCACCGCCAGGACGAGCCAGTCGCCCTCCTTCTCCACGGTGGACGCGCTCATCTTCTGCCTGAGGAACTCCTTCGACTCCTCAAGGTCCCGCGGCTCCCAGTACAGGAAGCGCGCCACCTCGGGCAGCGACTGGTAGGCGAACAGGCCCTCGAGGTCGCCCTCGCGGAACGGCCGCAGGGTCAGCCGGTCGGTCTCGATCGGGTAAGCCGGACGGAACATGCGATGATCCTATGCACCGTGTCCGGTTTCGTGCGACTCGCCGTTTCCGCGGAGCGGGCCCGTCCGGTCAGAAGATCGAACGGCGGCGTCGCCGCACCTCGACGGCCGGCCGCCGCCCCTTACCGAACCGCACCCGCACCGGCACGCGCCCCCGGTGCCCCCGGTGCCGTCCCGGCCACCCGTGCCGGCCGTGCCGTCCCATGGGCATGCGGGAGCGCCACCCCGTCCTGGACGAGCCGCGCCGCCGCATCAACACCGCCGCCGCCACGGCGGCGCCCACCGACGCGACCACGATCCCGCCGGCCGCGGCCTGTTCGGCGGGACTGGCGTCGCGGGCCCGGTCACCGGCGTCCCGCGCCCGGCCCTTCGCCCGCGCGATCTTCTCCCG
>JBOHBY010001088.1:0-2228 GCA_050698635.1 Spirillospora sp. | reverse complement strand
CTGCGGGAGCTGATGGCGCAGATGCCGCCCGGCGGGGACGGGCACCGGCAGGTCGCCAAGCTGCTCGCCGACGCCGAGCGGCGCCCCGACCGCGACTACGACGTCCTCATCACCGACCCCGACACCGCCGCCTGGGGACGGCTCGCCGCCGCCCTCGCCGTCGGCGCGCACCTGGCCGTCGGGAACGGCGTGCCGTGGAACACCCTCGTCGACCACGACGACCCCGGCGGCGACCGGGTCCTGCTGGAGCGCGACTGGGGCGTCACCGACCACGAGACCTGGCGCGACCGGATGGACCGGCTGCTCGACGCCCAGAACAGCGACCCGGCCGTCCAGATGGTCCTCGACCAGCGCGACCGGGGCACCGATCATCGGGCATGGCGCGCGGCGATCGTCGCCTGGTGCCGCGAGCGCGACATCGCCGACGAGACCGTCCGGGAGGTCGTGGAGATCTCCGACCTGGTCCTGCGGTACGAGTCGCGGTTCAGGGCGGACGGCCTCCTGCGGCCGGACGGCCGGGTCGAGAGCGTCTACGGCTACGACTTCGGCCGCGCGGTGAACATGGCCCGCTGGGGCCTGAACGCCGGGTACTGCGACGCCGAAGAGGCGGAGAAGTGCGTCATCACCGCCGGGCAGCGCGCCAACCAGATGTACTCGTCGTGGGGCTCGTTCTCCGCCGGCTACATCCTCGGGCGGATGCTCATGTTCGACGAGGGCGAGTTCGGTGAGTGGTACGACCGGTCCCTCGCCGGCCACCGCGTCCTCGCCGAGGACCCGGAGAGCCCCTGGCGCCGGATGGCCTGGGGCTGAGGCTCAGACGAGGGCGTCTATGTCGGCCAGGATCGCCTGCCGGGCGGGCTCGTCCAGGGACGAGGCGGTCACGGCGTTGCGGGCCAGGGCCGCCAGCCCGTCGCGGCCGATGCCGAACACCTCGGCGGCGACCTGGTACTCGCCGGTGAGGGTCGTGTCGAACATGGGCGGGTCGTCGCTGTTCAGCGTGACGAACAGGCCCTCGTCCAGCATCCGCGGCAGCGGATGGTCGCCGATCGCGGCGACCTGACCGGTGCACACGTTGGACGTCGGGCACACCTCAAGGGGGATCTGCGTCTCGCGCAGGTGGGCGACGAGGCGCGGGTCGTCCAGGCAGCTGATGCCGTGGCCGATCCGCTCGGCGCGCAGGCCCTCGACGACCTCCCAGATCGTCTCAGGTCCTGACATCTCGCCGCCGTGCGGGAGGCTGCGCAGCCCGGCGGCGCGGGCGGCGGCGAACGCGTCGCGGAACGCGTCCCGGTGCGGCGGCCGCATCTGCTCGATCCCGGCGAGGCCGAACCCGACCAGCGCCTCCGGCGGGTGGCCGAGCGCGTGGTCGAGGGTGCCGCGGGCGCCTTCGGCGCCGAACTCGCCGGGGATGTCGAAGATGTAGGCGACCCGGACGCCGAGCCGGTCAAGGGCCTCGCGGGCCGCGTGGTCGAGCGCCTCGGTGATCGCGGGCATCGGCATCCCGGCCCGCTGGTGCGTGTACGGGGTGACGGTCAGCTCGACGTACGGGACGTTCTGCGCGGCGAGGTCGCGGGCGGTGCCGAACACGAGCGTGCCGACGTCCTCGGGCGTCCGGACGAGCCCGGACACCGCCTCGTACACCTCGGCGAAGTGCGGGAAGTCGCGGAACTCGTAGAAGGCGCGCAGCGCGCGCTCGTCCGCCGGGACGGGACCGCCCGGGTGGCGGCGGGCGAGTTCGAGCACGGTCGGGACGGAGGCGGAGCCCACGAGGTGGACGTGCAGCTCGACCTTCGGCAGGGCGTCGATGAACGCTTCGATGGAGGTGGTTTCGGTGAGCACGCCGCGAAGCTAACAGCCCGGACGCCCGGCACGACAGCCAATCCGGGCGAAGCTGCCACGAAATTGTCAAGAACGCCCCGAGGGCGGCGTTTTTGGTAGACAGGGGACCGTGCGGGCGGCTCGGTTGATCTCCATGGTGCTGCTCCTGCAGTCGCGGGAGACGATGACGGCGGGCGAGCTGGCGCGGGAGCTGGAGGTGTCGGAGCGCACCGTCTACCGGGACATGGAGGCGCTGTCGGCGGCCGGGGTCCCGGTGTACGCCGAGCAGGGCCGCGCGGGCGGGTACCGGCTCGTCGGCGGGTACCGGACGCGGCTGACCGGCCTCACCCGCGAGGAGGCGGAGGCGCTGTTCCTGTCCGGGCTGCCGGGCCCGGCGGGCGACATGGGGC
>JBOHBY010001087.1:0-4486 GCA_050698635.1 Spirillospora sp. | reverse complement strand
TGGTCGGCGGCCAGGACGAGCTGGTCTTCGACGGCGACTCCGTCATCGTCGGCGCCGACGGCGCCCCGCTCGCCCGCGCACCCCAGTTCGCCGAGCACCTCCTCGTCGCCGACCTGGCGCTGCCCGCGGCCCCGCCGTCTCCCGAACCGCCCGGCGGCGCCTCCGTGGACGCGCTCGACGGCACCGCGATCACCATCGACCGGCACGTCCTGTCCCCGGCCCCGCTGCCCGCCTACCCCGTCGAGCCACCGACGATCGCCGAACCGCTGGACGACCTCGCCGAGGTGTACGCGGCGCTCGTCCTCGGCACCCGCGACTACGTCCGCAAGAACGGATTCCGCTCGGTCGTCCTGGGCCTGTCGGGCGGCATCGACTCGGCCCTCGTCGCCACCCTCGCGTCCGACGCGATCGGCCCGGAGAACGTCCACGTCGTGCTCCTCCCGAGCCGCTACTCGTCCGAAGGCTCGGTCGTCGACGCCGAGGAACTGGTCAAACGACAAGGCGTCAACGCACGCACCGTCCCCATCGCCCGGATGGTGGAGGCGTTCGAAGCGCAACTCGACCTGCACGGCCTCGCCGAGGAGAACCTCCAGGCCCGGATCCGCGCGAACATCTGGATGGCCCTGTCGAACGAGCACGGCCACCTCGTCCTCACCGGCGGCAACAAGAGCGAGCTCGCCACCGGCTACTCCACCCTCTACGGCGACTCCGCCGGCGGCTTCGGCCCCATCAAGGACGTCTTCAAACTCACCGTCTGGGAACTCGCCCGCTGGCGCAACACACAGGCCGGAAAGAGCACCCCGTTCCTGCACCCCTTCGCGGACGAGCCGATCCCCGAGGCGATCATCCGCAAGGAACCCTCGGCCGAACTGCGCCCCGGCCAGCGCGACGTGGACAGCCTCCCGGACTACTCCGTCCTCGACCCGATCCTCACCGACTACGTGGAACGCGACATGGGCCGCGACGCCCTAGCCGCCGCCGGCCACGACACCGCCGTGGTCGACCGCGTCATCCGCCTCGTCGACCTGGCCGAGTACAAGCGCCGCCAATACCCGCCCGGCCCCAAGATCACCCCAAAGAACTTCGGGCGAGACCGCCGCCTCCCCATAACCAACCGCTGGCGAGAGGGTAGATGATTTGGGGGTCGCCCCCCGATTTACTCGCGGTGGTGGTTTTCGCCGGGCCAGGATTCGCCGGGCCAGCCGGGGACCTGTTCGGACGCGTCCGGGTCGACGCCGGGGACGATCTGTTCGCACCACACGACCTTGCCGGCGGCGGTGCGGCGGGTGCCCCAGCGGTGCGCGAGCTGGCTGACGACGAGGAGGCCGCGGCCGTTCTCGTCGTCGTCCTCGGCGCGGCGCAGCCGAGGCAGCGCGGCAGAGCGGTCCAAGACCTCGCAGACGAGCGTCCGTTCGAGGAGGAGGCGCAGTTCGATCGGGCCGGGCGCGTAGCGGAGCGCGTTGGTGATGAGCTCGGACGCCAGCAGTTCGGTGGTGTAGTCGAGCTCGTCCAGGCCCCAGTCGGCCAGCCGGCTGGAGACCAGGCCGCGGGCGCGGCGGACGGCGGCGGGGTCGGCGGGCAGCGTCCAGGAGGCGTAGCGGTCCTCGGGGAGGCGGCGGAGCCGGGCGATGAGGACGGCGATGTCGTCGCGGTGCTGGTCGGCGTAGACGCCGGCGAGGGTGGCCTTGGCCAGGTCCTCCATCGAGTGGTCGACGGAGTCGGGACCGAAGACCTGCTGGAGGCGGGCGAGGCCGTCGTCGATGTCGCGGCCCCGGTTCTCCACGAGGCCGTCGGTGTAGATGACGAACAGGCTGCCGTCCTCGACGGTGAACTCGCGGCTCTCGATCGCGGCGCCGCCCGCGACGCCGAGCGGTGGCGCGGGCGGGACCTGGAGGTACTCGTTGTCGCCGTTCGGCCCGGCCAGCAGCGGCGGCAGGTGCCCGGCGGAGGCGATCTCGATCGTGCCGGTGGTCGCGTCGTACACCGCGTACACGCAGGTGGCGAAGTGCGGTTCCTGCTCGCCCAGCTCGATCATCAGCTCGTGCATGACGTGCAGCGCGTCGGCGGGCGGCAGCTCCAGGTTCGCGAGCGTGTGCAGGGCGGTGCGGAGCCGTCCCATGGTGACGGCGGCGCGGACGCCGTGCCCGGCGACGTCGCCGACGATGAGGGCGACGCGGGCGCCGGGCAGCGCGATCGACTCGTACCAGTCGCCGCCGACCTCGACGAGCTTGCTGCCGGGCAGGTAGCGGTGCCTGACCTCGACCGACGACGGCGCCGACAGCCGGTTCGGCAGCAGGCTGCGCTGGAGCGCGAGGGCGGTGGCGCGCTCGCGGCTGAACAGCCGGGCGTTGTCGATCACGATCGCGGCGCGGGTGGCGAACTCCATGCCGATCTCGACGTCGTAGGCGTCGAACTTACGGAACCCGGGGACGCGGGTGCAGGCGAGGAACCCGAGCAGCGTGTCCCTGGCGATCATCGGCAGCAGCACCATCGACACGCCGGACAGCAGTTCCCCGGCCGGACGGCGGCGCCACAGCCGGCCGATCTCGGACGCCGCGTCCACCGCGATGTGCGGCAGGTGGACGGGACGCGCCGTGTCCATGACCTCCCGGTACGGGGTGCCTTCGGGGAACACCAGCACCTCGCCGACGGGGAACGTCGACGTCCACGCCGCGTTCCCGTCGTCGGAGGTGACGGCGATGCGGCGCAGCACCGCCGAGCCGGACTCGGCGTGCACCTCGTCGGCGGCGACCAGGCTCTCCAGCACCAGCACCGACGCGGCGTTGCAGTAGTGCGGGACGACGACGTCGACGAGCCCGCGCGCGGACTGGTCGAGGTCGAGGGACGCGCCGAACCGGGTGAGCTGGTCGTCCATGAGGGCCCGCCGCATGAGCGCCGGGTCCTGGTAGCGCTCGCTCGGCGGCAGCGCCACGCGGACGAACAGCAGCCCCGCCGTGGCGGCCTCGCCGGTGTCGCCGCTGACCAGCGGCTGCGCGGTGACCACGGCCTCGGTGGACGTGCCGTCGCCGCGCAGCACGGTGATCACACCGTTGCGCTCCTGCCCGGCGTCGTTGGCCTCCAGCAGCGCCTCCAACTCGGCCTTGGCGTCGTCGCCCACCAGCTCGGCGGCGGGATGGCCGATGAGGTCTTCGGGGGCCCTGCCGAGGACGGCCCTCGCGTTCGGACCGCACTGCACGATCCGCCGGGAACCGTCGATGCCCAGCACCAGCGTCCGGGACGCGGAATCGGTCGCGGGCGCATCGCCTCGCGGCGCCATGACGGATCTCACCTGACGCGCTCCCAGACTGCCGGTCGTTTCAGCCCTACCCAGCGACAGTATGGGGCATGACACCGTTACAAGGGGAGAAGATCACGCTTACCACGTCGAAATCCCTTCGGTATATGTGCTTCCCGGACACATTCCGGGCGCTCACGCGTCCGATCGGCCGTCCGGGCGAGGCGCCGCGCACCCGGCGGAACGCCCCCGGCGGCTCCCCGGACGGGGCCCGCGGGAATGGCGGGGGCTACCCGAATCGTTTTCCAGGTGGCACGATCGGTTCCGTCTGGGTACGCCACCGTGGCGCCTCAAGACCGGAGGTTCTCGCATGTCTTCTTCTGTCGCACCCCCCGCGCAGCCGACCGCACTCTATGGCGGTACGAGCGGGCGAAGGGTGACCGTACGCGACATCGCCGCCGCCAAGCAGCGGCACGAGAAGTGGCCGATGCTCACCGCCTACGACGCGCTCACCGCGCGGATCTTCGACGAGGCCGGCATCCCCGTGCTGCTCGTCGGCGACTCCGCCGCGATGGTCGTGTACGGCTACGACTCGACGATCCCCGTCACCGTGGACGATCTGATCCCCCTCACCGCGGCCGTCGTCCGCGGCTCCAAGCGCGCCATGGTGGTCGCCGACCTGCCGTTCGGGTCGTACCAGACCGGCGTGGCCGAGGCGCTGTCGGCGGCGACGCGCTTCCTCAAGGAGACCGGCGCGCACGCGGTGAAGCTGGAGGGCGGTCGCCGCATCCTCCCGCAGGTCGAGGCGATGGTCGCCGCGGGCATCCCGGTGATGGGCCACCTCGGCCTCACCCCCCAGTCGGTGAACGCCTTCGGCGGCTACCGGGTGCAGGGCCGCGGGCAGGACGGCGACGAGCTCATGGCGGACGCGAAGGCGCTCGAAGCGGCCGGGGCGTTCTCCGTCGTGCTCGAATGCGTCCCCGAGGACCTCGCGGCGCGGGTCACCTCGTCGCTGTCGGTCCCGACGATCGGGATCGGCGGCGGAAACCGGACGGACGCGCAGGTCCTGGTCTGGCAGGACATGGCCGGGCTCACCCCGCACACGGCGAAGTTCGTCAAGAAGTTCGCCGACATGAACACGCTGCTCGGCGAGGCCGCCCGCAGTTACGCCGACGAGGTCGTGAGCGGCGCCTACCCGGCGCCGGAGCACTCCTACCGCTGATCGATCGGGCGTCTCGCGCCGCCCCGGCC
>JBOHBY010001086.1:0-4422 GCA_050698635.1 Spirillospora sp. | reverse complement strand
GTGCAGGGCGCCGTACATCCCCGCGTACACCTCGCCGGACACCTTGGACGCCGCGTACGGCGACGCGGGCCGCAGCTCCGCGTCCGGCGGGACGGGCAGCGCGTCCGGCACCCCGTACACCGCGCAGCTCGACGTGAACACGACCTTGCGTCCGCCCGCCGCTCGTGCCGCCTCCAGGACGTTCGCCGTCCCCACCACGTTCGTCCGGGCGTCGTGCAGCGGGTCGGCCACGCTGCGGCGCACGCTCACCTGCGCGGCGAGATGGCAGATCACCTCGGGCCGCCGCGCCGCCGCCCGCTCGACGAGCCCCGGATCGGCGACGTCCATCTCCCACATCTCGACCCCGGGCCGCCTGGTGCCGCCCGACGACAGATCATCGACACCGACGACGTCATGGCCGTCGGCGACCAGCCGGTCGACGAGATGGGATCCGATGAAACCGGCCGCGCCGGTGACGAGAACGAGCACCCGCAGAACGATACCGGTGGTCAGACGCTTCCGGACGTCTCGGAAGTCTCCGGCGTCACGGGCGTCTCCGCCGTCCCGGCCGTCTCCGCCGTCCCCGACTCCTTGATCTCGCCGCAGATCTCCTCGATCCGGCCGAGCACCTTCTCCCGCAGCTCGCTCGGCGCGGGCTCACATCCGCACGACTTGTTCACGAGCTTCTTGACGGCCTCTTCGAGCCCGTACTCGCGCAGGCACGGCCCGCACTCGTCGAGGTGCTCGCGCACCTCGCCGCAGCCGCCCTGGTCGAGCTCGCCGTCGAGATAGGTGTACACCCGCGCGAGTACCTCGTCGCAGGGAGTCTCATGGTGGTTGCCACAGCTCATGGCTCACTCACCCTCCATCGCCGCGCTCGACCGTTCACCCCGAGGGGGGACGACCCCCCGCACCCCCCGGCTCGCTCCGCTCATCATCGGGTACCACCACTCGTCCTGGTGAGCCCACGGTCCTGAGCGTAGTCCTCAAGCATGCCGCGCAGCTGGCGCCGGCCGCGGTGCAGGCGGGACATCACCGTGCCGATGGGCGTGCCCATGATCTCGGCGATCTCCTTGTACGCGAAGCCCTCGACGTCGGCGAGGTAGACCGCGATGCGGAACTCCTCCGGCAGCTCCTGCAGCGCCCGCTTCACATCGGAGTCGGGCAGGTGCTCCAGCGCCTCGGCCTCGGCGGACTTCAGTCCGCTGGAGGTGTGCGACTCCGCGCGGGCGATCTGCCAGTCCTCGATGTCCTCGGTGGCGGCCTGCTGCGGCTGGCGCTGCTTCTTGCGGTAGGAGTTGATGAACGTGTTGGTCAGGATCCGGTAGAGCCACGCCTTGAGATTGGTGCCTTCCTTGAACTGGTGGAAGGACGCGAACGCCTTGGCGAAGGTCTCCTGGACGAGATCCTCGGCGTCCGCCGGGTTGCGCGTCATGCGCAGCGCGGCCGAATACAGCTGGTCCAAGAACGGGAGAACGTCGCGCTGGAACCGCTCCTGACGCTGCTCCACGGTCTCCGTGGTGCCCTGTACCTGACCCACCCCCTCGGCTGTGGCGCCCGTGGCCCTGACTCGGCCGTCGGCGTCGTTCTCCACAGACGATATCGGCCCGCGCTGCCTGCCCACACGGACGGGTGCCCGCACGTCGCCGCGCGGTCTCCGCTGCTGATCGGCAACGGCTGTGGTCATCGGTGTGCACCTCCGCTGTACTTGCCTGTGAGACCGTGCAACACCGCAACGTCCGCGCGGATTCCCGGCAGGAAGTGACGAAACGAACTCGTCCGCGAGCACCCCCGCCCGGCACGGAGCGTGATGATCACCCTTAACGGGGAAGACCAGACATATACGGCGAGAACAGGAGCATGCGGTGCATCCGGTGCTGCGACCGGCGGAATCCTCCGAACCCACCATCGCCAGCCTGCGCGACATATCCGGGGACTCCCTGGCGCGCTACTGGACGTTCTACTGGGCGGTCGCGTCCGCCCAGCTGACCAGATGGCTGCCGCGCAGACCGTCCCGCGTGCTGGACATCTCGGGCGGACGCTGCGCGGCGCAGGCGGCCGAGGCGGGCCACACCGTCCTGGAGGTGCGCGACCCGCTCAGGACGGACACGCCCGGGCGCCCCGCCAAGGGCGCCGCCATCCCGCTGATCGCCGACACCGGCACGCTGTCCTTCCTCACCGACGCCGCCGTGGACGCGGTGATCGCCGAGAACCGCGTCCTGTCCCGGCACCTGGCCACCGAGTCCACGGTCGCCGAGATCGCCCGCGTGCTGCGGCCCGGTGGCCGCGTCCTGCTCTGCGTCGACTCCCTCACCCTCGGCATGGCGCTGCTGGCCGAGCGGAACTACTGGGCGCACCTGTCGGACGTCCCGAGCGCCGAGGTCGTCCTCGTCCCCTGGCCGGACGGGACGATCACCCGCTCCTTCTCCGCCCACCAGCTCCGCGAACTGCTCGCCGACGCCGGTCTGGAGGTCGAGTGGATCAGGCCTCGCACGGTCCTGTCCCCGTCGACCGTCGAGCACGTCCTGGACGACTCCCCCCGCGCCCTGGCACGACTCGTCCGCACGGAACTGAACGCTCCCCACGCAGACGAGTCCCTGGGAATCCACCTGCTTGCGAGTGCTCGCCGTAGGAGCTAGTGCCTTCGGTCGTGCTTTGACTGGCAGGGGAGGCATCGGGCCGCGTCGGGGCGGGCTTCGAGGCGGCCGTCGGGGACGGGGCGGCCGCAGCCGACGCAGCGGCCGTAGGTGCCGGCGCCGATCCGCTCCAGGGCCGCGGCGACGGCGCGGCGGTGGCGTTCGAGGGACTCCAGGGCGGCCTCGACGCGGTCGTGGGCGGTGAGGACGGCCCCGGCGTCCGCGGCGGAATTGTCGCGCTCGGGGCTCTCCCCCCGGAGAATGGCGATGGAACGGTCCAGGTCATCGAGCATGGACTCCAGGCGGGAGCGGGCTACGACAGTGTCCACTGCTGCGAACTCCTCCCGGTGGGGATTCCGGGCAATTGCGGGGGCCGGGGGTTCCGGCCGGGGGTCCGGCCGCCGCCGCGGGAGCAGCGGTCAGAACAATCCGCCGGAATGGTTTCCTGGACTATCCCCAGAAGCCGCCGGTTCTATGAGTTCGGGCCCGTTGTTTTTCACGCTGTTGACGGCCTTCGACACCGGATAGGCGTCCATTGTCCCGGCCATCGCGGGCACCAGCAGGCCGCGGACCTGCTCGGGGTCGGTGAGCGCCGGGTCGAGCCAGGCGTCCCACCGGTCCGGTTCGACGACCATGGGCATCCGGTCGTGGATGCGGCCGAGGTCGTCGGGCGCGTCGGTGGTGATCACCGTGCACGTCCAGATCCATTCGTCTGGCCCTGTCTGGGGGGACGACCCCCCAGACCCCCCGGAACCACCTTGAGGCGACTTCCACAGTTCGTAGAGCCCCGCCATCGCCATGATCGCGCCGTCGTTCGGACGGATGAAGAACGGCTGCTTCTGCGGCTTCTTCTTCTTGGCCTTCTTCTCCCCTCCGGCGGGATCGGGCGTGTCGCCCTGGTCCTGGAGCGTGTACCACTCGAAGTAGCCGTCGGCGGGCAGCAGGCAGCGGCGGCGCGCGAACGCGCGGCGGTACGACGGCTTCTCGTGCACCGTCTCGAACCGCGCGTTGATCATGCGCGAGCCGATCGACAGGTCCTTCGCCCAGGACGGGACGAGCCCCCAGCGGACCGTCCGGAGCTGCCGGACGGCCGGCTCCTCCTCGGGCGCGTCCTTCGGGCGTCTGTTCAGGACGACCGGGACCTGCTTGGTAGGGGCGACGTTGTAGTCGGGCTGGATGTCCCCGTCGACGGCGTCGAGCTGAACCTGGAACTCGTCCAGCAGCTCCTGACGCGCGCGGGTGGTGGCATAACGTCCGCACATGGCCCCCATCCTGCCGCGCTTGAGGCGCGGCGCGCTGGGCATGTAGGCGGTCATGCGACCCTTCACGACTCTGGCCCGCCCGTTCGTGGCGGCCCCTTTCATCATGAACGGCCTGGACGCCGTCCGGGATCCGCGCGAACGCGCCGAGCGGGTCGGTCCGACGGTCAAGCCGGTCGCGGACCGGATCGACTGGCTGCCGAAGGACGCCGAGACGCTCGTCCGGATGCAAGGCGCGCTCAGCGTCGGCACCGGCGTCCTGCTGCTGACGGGCCGGTTCAGACGGGTCACGACGCTGTTGCTGGCGGCGCAGCTGGTGCCCGTCCTGGCGACCGAGCACCGCTACTGGACGGAGGACGACCCCGAGCGGCGCGCCGGCGAGCGGTCCCATCTGCTGAAGAACGCCGGGCTGTTCGGCGCGCTGCTGATGGTGGCGTCCGGGCCGGGCCGCGGGCAGCGGATGGCGGAGGTGCGGCGGCAGGCCAGGCAGGCGCGGAGCAAGAGCGACGCGGAGGCGAAGGCGCTGCGCCACGAGGCGGCCGTCACAC
>JBOHBY010001085.1:0-1893 GCA_050698635.1 Spirillospora sp. | reverse complement strand
CGCCGCCAAGCCCGCCGCCAAGCCCGCGGACGGTCCGCTGTCCCTGCTGGACGCGCCCGGGGTCGCGCTCCCGGACACCTCCGGGCTCGGGCTCGCGAACGTGCCCGGCCTCGGCTGACGATCACCGGAACGGGGCGTTCCACGGAGGCGACGGACTCCGCGGAACGCCCCGTTCCGTTTGTGTGCGAGCCGTTGTTATATGTCCGAGATCGCAGCTTCCATGGGTAGTAAAGGTGATCTACGAACCCGGTTACCGCACGGAGTTGATCCACTTCATAGGGCAAAAGATGGGGTGACAAACCCCACAAACCAGGGTTCTGCGGCTTGATTCACGGGGGACACACCGTACGGTCAAGGACTTGTGCGGTGTCTGAGAGATCAAAAGTGAAGATGCCTTTCCCTGTCGCACCTGCCGCACCTGCCGGACGCCGGACGCTGGAACCGCGATGACGCGGCAGCGCCTTTGAACACACCACCGGGCGTCCGGGGTCCTGTCCCCTAACAAAGGACTCCTCTGTGGGTAGCCCTTTCCGGCGTCTTCTTCGAGCGCGCCTACGCACGACCATTCTGATCGTCTCCGGCGCCGCGGTCGCCGTCATAGCGGTGGGCGCGTTCGCCCTAGCCGGCGGCGACGAGCCAGCGAAATCGGCGTCGGCCGCGGAGGCCGAGCCACAGGCCACGACACCGCTGCAAGACCGTCCGCGAACCGGACCAACCCGCGCCAGCCGCGGCCAGCCCCGCGCACCGGAGCCGTCCCCGACGAAGACGAAGACTCCGAAGAGCAAGTCCGACAGCAGCGCCGGGCATGTGACGAAACCCGTGAAGAAGAAGCAGCACAAGGTCGTCAGCTCAGGCTCGTGCTCGGCCTCCTACTACTGGGAGGGGCAGATGACCGCCAGCGGCGAGCCCTTCGACCCGAGCAAGCTGACGGCGGCGCACAAGACGCTGCCGATGGGCACCAAGGTCCGCGTGACGAACAAGAACAACGACCGGTCGGTCATCGTCCGCATCAACGACCGCGGCCCGTACGCGGGCGGCCGCTGCCTCGACCTGTCCAAGGCCGCGATGAAGCAGGTCGGCGGGACCGGAGCGGGCGTGATCCCCGTCCGGTACGAGGTTTTGTCCCGCGCCTGATCCACGCCTGATCCTCGCCTGATCCAGGCCAGATCTTCGGCTGGTCCGCGCACCGATCGCACCCGCCTTGCGGGCATCGTGCCTCGCCTGCTGGGCGGGTGCGTTCTTTATCGGACGCGGTCGAACCCGCACTCGGCGGGCGTGGGGTGCTCCTGCGTGTCCTCGGCCGGAGGTTCGGCTTCGTCGGGCGTGGTGGTCGACCAGGTTCCGTCGCCGCCCGCCGGTGGATGGTCGCCGGGGGCCAGAGCCGTCTCCGCGGGCACGCCTTCCAGCTCCTGGCGGACGTTCGCGGGCTCCGAGCTCGCGTCGTCCCCGGCGGAGGCGTCTTCCCAGGTCTTGACCGATGGGCGGTTGATCGGCTGGGTGGTCAGTGCCGTGGTGTCCTCGGGCGCCGGGGCCGACGACGCGGCGAGGCGTTCACGGAACCAGTCGGTGAGGACGCCGTCCACCCGCACGGCCTCGGTGATCGGAGGGCGCGCCTCGGTGCCGGGTTCGGCGGCCAGCGCGTGTCCCATGCGGAACGTCGCGGATTCCACCGGCCCCGTGTCGTGACGGCGCAGCAGGTCGCGCAGGGATGTGATCTCCCGCGGGGGGACGACCCGGTCCTTGGCGCCGCCGATGAGCAGCGTCGCGACGTTGCGTCCGGCGAGGTCGGCGGCCAGGGAGCCGAGGTCGAGGCGGTCGGCGAGGGCGGCGGCGTCGTCCGTCCAGGACCGGTCGCGGCCGGAGCGCTTCTCCACCGCCCGCGCGGCCCGTGAC
>JBOHBY010001084.1:0-6400 GCA_050698635.1 Spirillospora sp. | reverse complement strand
GGCCCAGGTCGGCCTGATCATCAACTGCACGAAGAGCCAAGTTTCCAAGTACGAGGGCGGCACCCGGCAACTCGACGAACGCGACTGCACCGCCCTCGACCAGGCCTGGGAGACCGGCGGCCTCTTCACGATCTTGCTCACCTTCGCCAAGCTCGGCGTCGACCCCAACTGGAAACAAAAACTCCGCAGGTACCAGCGCCAAGCCGGAACCATGCGCTTCTTCTACAACAGCATCATCCCGATGCCGTTCCAGACCGAGGATTACGCCCAGGCCCTGCTGCAGACGGGCCACGACGCACATCTGGTGGATGACGTCGAACTCGCCGTTACGAGGCGGATGGAGCACCAAGCGGCGATGCTTGACGGTGACCCGACGATTTGGGTCGTCCTCGACGAGGCCGCACTACGCCCCATGGGCCCCGCCTCCGTCATGGAGGAGCAGCGTGACCTGCTTCTCAAACTGGGGCAGCACCGCAACATCTCAATCCGCGTACTCCCGGATGGCGCGCTGCCTCACATAGGCGTGGACGGTGAGTTCACCCACTTCGAGCTTCGCAACGGCCTCCCGGCGGCGTTCGCTGGGACAGGGCTCAATGTCGGCCGGGTCATAGACGATCAGGACGAAGTAGCCCGCGTCGCTGTACGCTTCGAACGGATCGCCGCGCGGTCCTTGAGCGAGAACCAGTCTCGCGAGTGGATAGCAAGGATGTGCCCATGACGACCTGGCGAAAAAGCAGCTACAGCGGTGCAGGCGGCGTTGAGGAATGCGTGGAAATGGCCCGCCTCGACAGTGGAATCGGCGTCCGGGACAGCAAGGCGCCTGAGGCCGGTCACCTTTCCCTCACCCCCGAAGCCTTCACCGCCCTCCTCGTCCGCGTGAGGCGGGACGAGCCACGCCCCTGACTCGACCACATCCCACCATCGAGCCCCGGTCGCGGCCGGGGCTCTTAGACGTTCGAGCACGACCATTCTTCATTGAAGTCGAAATCCTCGGTCTTCACGATTCATCCTCCCGCGCTGAGCGGCGGGCCCACCGCCTCCGAGCCTCTTCCGCGAGGCTTGGGTTGACCTTGCCCTGAGGGCAACCTTTAGCGTCCCGAGCATGGAAAGCACGAGCAAACTCCAGGGCCGGGCCGTGGTGATCACCGGTGGCGGGACGGGGATCGGCCGCGAGACGGCACGGCAGTTCGCCGCGGCGGGTGCCGACGTTCTCATCGTCGGACGGACGCCCGAGCGCCTGCGCGAGACCGCGGACGGGCACCCCGGCATCCGGACGTTCACCGCCGACATCGCCGCCCCTGACGCCCCCGACGCCATCGTCGGCGCCGCGCTCGACGCGTTCGGGCGGGTCGACGTCCTGGTCAACAACGCCGCGATCACCCGTCCGGCCCTGCTGGAGAGCATCGACCGGAAGGACGCCGACGAACAGCTGGCCACGAACCTGGTCGCGCCCATCTTCCTCACCCAGCGCGCCCTGCCGCACCTCAAAGGCGGCGGCATCGTCGTCAACGTCACGTCCAACCCGCCCTACTACGGCTGGGCGCACAACTCCGTCTACGGGTCGACGAAGGTGGCCCTGGACTTCCTCACCCACACCTGGGCGATCGAACTGGCGCCGCAGGACATCCGCGTCGTGTCCGTCGCGCCCGGCGTGACCCGGACGCCCGTGCTGGCCCACGCGGGCTTCAGTGCGGAGCAGATCGAGGCCCTGGGCGCGACGCTTCGCGAGCGCATCCCGATCAAGCGGATCGCGCAGCCGGAGGAGATCGCCTGGTGGATCGTGAACGTGGCCCGTCCCGAGGGCGGATACCTTAACGGGACGGTCGTCCGTGTCGACGGTGGGTTGGGTGCGGGCGGCAGCTGACAAGCGCGGCGCGGGGAGGCGCGGGAATGCTGATCGGAGAGCTGGCGGGCAGGGCGGGCACCACCATCAAGGCCGTGCGGTACTACGAGGGACGCGGCCTGCTCCATCCGCGACGGGCCGCCAACGGCTACCGGGACTACGACGAGTCCGCCGTCGGACGCGTCGGGAACATCAGGCTGCTGCTGTCGCTCGGCCTCACCACCGACGACGTCCGGGCCTTCCTGCCCTGCCTCGACCAGGACATCTCCGGTGCGCCCCTCTGCCCGGCGAGCGAGGACGTCATCAACCGCAAGCTCGCCGACGTGGAGGAGAAGATCGCCGACCTGGACGGCGTCCGCCGCCGCCTCCTCGACGCGCTGGCGGAGGCCCGCGCGAACGAACACCAGGCGAACATCGCGCCCCCGTTGAGCGCATGACCTCCGGCTAGGCGGGGCGCCGCTGCCCGTAGACGTGGACCGTCTGCCCCCGGTACTCGGTGTCGTGCAGGTAGCGGTGGCCGATGCGCTCGGCCACCGCGACGGACCGGTCGTTGCCGGGCAGGATCAGCGAGATGACCTGCTCGGCGGCCAGCTCCGTGAAGCAGTATTCGAGGGCCACGCGGCCCGCCTCGGACGCGTATCCCTTCCCCCAGTGGCGCCGTGACAGGCACCAGCCCACGCCGAGGCCCGGGAAGCCGTGCGGGCGCCACGGGCCGGCGCGTCCGACGAAGCTTCCCGTCGCCTTCTCGACGAGCGCCCAGTGCGAGTAGCCGCGGATCTCGCGGTGCCCGATGAACGTGGCGAGGCTGCGCCAGGCGTCCGCCGGGCCGTTCCCCACGGTCTCCGCGAGGCCCGAGGCCACGTCCGGGTCGGCGAGCATCGTCGCGTAGTCGTCGAAGTCCTCGCCCGTCAGGGGCCGCAGGACGAGCCGTTCCGTCTCCACCACCGTCATGATCACAGTGTGCGTCCAGCGGCCACCGAAACGGTAGCCCTGGGGGCGCTGGTGCGTCAGTCGAAGATCGCTCGTTCCGCCTTCTGGAGCAGCACGACGAGTTCCCCCGCCTCCGCCTCGTCCAGGACCGAGAAGGCGGGGGCCATCAGCTCGTCGGTGAGCCGTTCGGCGTCGTCGTGGCGGCGCCGAATCTCGTCCGTCACCTCCGGATACGGCCGTGGCCAGCCGAAGTACTCGGCGTTCGGCTCACCGTCGGGAAGGAGCGCCGAATGGCCGCTCAGCACCGCCTCCAGCGGACTCAGCCCACTCGCCAGGACCGCGGCGATGTGCATCCCACCGCGCAGTTCGCGGACGACATGCGCGAGCTGGACGACCCGGGCCGGATCGTCGCCCGGCAGCGGCATCGCACGCCAACCGGCGAAGAGCGGCGCGGCGGTCACGTGCCCGCCGTCCACGACGGGCCGGAGCAGGTCGGCCAGCCGTCCCGACGCAGTGAAACCGGCCAGCTTGCGGCGGCCGAAGTCGTGGGCCACGGCGGCGTACCGTTCCGCGGTGGTGGCGGCGGGGAGATCGGCGCCCGACTCCCACGCCTTGCGCACCGTCTCGACCGGGAAGAAACCGGCCGCGGCGGCGACGATGTCCGCGTCGACGTCCCCCAGGACCCCGCAGCGGCCCCGGAAGTACGGTCCCCAGCCGGTCAGCCCGGTCTCCGCCGAGTAGGCCTTCGCCTCCCGCGAGACCATGAACGCTCCGCCGATCCGCCCGATCGGCTCCGCCACCGCCGCCGCGATCTCCCGCATCCGAGCCGTCCCCTCATCGATTAGAACGGCATTCTATGATCTGGGTTCGCGGGTCGGGGTTCAGGCCCTCAAGGTTTGCGGCCGACGCCGCCCGCGCCGGGCACGGCGGGCGGGGCGTCCCACGGGCTGGGCTCGGGCCGCCACCGGGACACGGGGACGACGCCGGGCTCCAGCACCTCAAGGCCGTCCAGATAACGGGCGATCCGGTCGATGCCGCGCGGTGTGTAGGGGACCGCGCCGCTGCCGGCGTTGTACCGGCCGATGGCGTCCAGGTAGGCCGGGTCGGTGTCGGTGCCGTCGTAGACGGCGAGGTAGCTGCCGGACGGCAGCGCCGCCATCAGCCGCGCGACGATCGACCGCGCCTCGTCGTAGTCGCCGACCAGGCCGAGGATGCCCATCAGCATCAGCGCGACGGGCCGGTCGAAGTCGAGGGTCTCGGCCGCTCGCGCCAGGATGGTCTCCGGGTCGCGGACGTCCGCCTGGATGTAGTCCGTCGCCCCTTCGCGCGTGCTCCTGAGCAGCGCCTGCGCGTGAACCAGCACCAGCGGGTCGTTGTCGACGTACACGGTCCGCGACTCGGGTGCGATCCGCTGCGCGACCTCGTGGGTGTTGTCAACGGTCGGCAGTCCGGTGCCGATGTCGAGGAATTGCCGGACGCCCGCGTCCTCGGCCAGATACCGCACCACCCGCACCAGCATGTACCGGGAATGGCGCGCGAGGTCGACCATGCCCGGGAAGATCTCGCAGACCTTGTCGCCGGCGAGCTGGTCGACGGGATAGTTGTCCTTGCCTCCCAGCAGGTAGTTCCACACCCGCGCGGAATGCGGAACGGTCGTGTCGATCTCGGGATGTGTGCTCACGGCTGTCTCCGCCGGCCGCCGTCCAGCGCGCCGAACGCGGGCGGTTCCACGACGAGCCGCTGACCGAGCCGCAACGCGTTCAGCTTGTCAATCGGCGATTCGGGCCATTTCAGGGACATTGCTCCGACGATGTCACACTTTTCGGCCGCCGACAGTCCTTGATGGTGACTCATGCGACGCACGAGGAGGGAGGAGTCATGGCGTCACAGATTCTGGTCACCGGTGGGACGGGCACGCTGGGACGTCAGGTCGTGCCGCTGCTGCGGGACGCGGGCCGTGAGATGCGGGTGCTCAGCCGCCGCGCCCGCGAGCCGCGCGACGGCGTCGGCTACGTGGTCGGTGACGTGCTCAAGAACGAGGGCATCGAGGCCGCGCTGGACGGTGCCGAGACCGTCCTGCATCTCGCGGGCGGCAACAAGGGCGACGACGTGGCGGCGCGCAATCTCGTGCGGGCCGCGTCGCGCGCGGACGTCCGGCATCTGGTGCTGATCTCGGTCATCGGGGCGGACCGCGTCCCGCTGACCTTCCTCAGGACGCAGCTTGAGGCGGAGCGGGCCGTCGCCGACTCCGGCGTCCCGTGGACGGCTCTGCGCGCCGCGCAGTTCCACGACCTGGTCCTGAAGGTGCTGCGGATGCTGGCGAAGTCGCCGGTGGTGCCCGCCCCGCGCGGGGTGCGGTTCCAGCCGGTCGACCCCCGTGACGTCGCGGAGCGCCTCGTCGAGCTGGTGCTCGGCGAGCCCGCCGGGCTGGTGCCCGACCTGGCCGGGCCCAAGGTGTGCGAGCTGAGCGAACTGACCCGCGGATACCTGCGGGCGGCCGGGAAGCGCCGCCTCCTGGTCCCGGTGCGGATCCCCGGCAAGCTGGGCCGCGCCTACCGCGACGGCGACAACCTGACCCTCGAAGGCGCCACCCTCGGCACCCGGACCTGGGAGGAGTTCCTGGCCGAGCGCGTCGCGCGCCCGGAGCGGGCCGGAAACGGAAAGGCGAACGGCCATGTCGCGTCACCTGGTTCAGCCTGAACGTCCAGTCGGAAAGCGCCGCGCCGGTGCCAGTGCCAGTGCCGGTGCCGGTGCCGGAAATCCGGTCGAGGACGGCAGGACGCCCGAATTAGAGTGCGAGTGTGAGGGATCTTGTGGTTGATACCGCGGTGACGGGCGAAAACGGCCGCTATGCAGCCGAGCTGATGCCGGAATGGTCCGCGTGGGGGCCGAACGGCGGCTATGTGGCCGCCATTCTCGCCCGCGCGGCGCTGGCGCACGGTTCCCAGCCACGGGTGGCGTCGCTGTCCTGCCATTTCCTGTCGGTCGGACGGTTCGCCCCCATCGAACTGGACGTCACGACGCTGCGCCGGTCGAAACGGGCCGAGTCGCTGCGGTGCTCCATGACCCAGGAAGGGACGCCCGTCGCGGAGGCCCTCATCTGGCTCACCGCCGAAAAGCTGGACGGACTGCAACACGACGCGGCGACGATGCCGGACGTTCCAGGACCGGACGAACTGCGCTCCTTCGCCGACCTGAGCCCCGATCCGGACCCTCCGCCGATGCTGATGTGGAACAACATCGAAGGCCGCCCCCTCGTCTGGCATGACGACCTGGAGAACCGTCCGATCGGGGAGCCGTACTACGGGTCGTGGTACCGCTTTCCCGGGCACACCTCCGATTCCGTGGCGCGCCAACTCGTCATCCTGGACACGCTCGCCTGGGGTTCGGCCTGGAGCGCGCATCCGCTGGACAGCGGCTACATCGCCCCTAACCTCGACCTGAACGTCCAGTTCCACCGTTCCGCGACGGGGGAGGAATGGCTGTTCGGCGAGGGCACGGCGGAAATCGCGGAGGATGGTCTCATCGGCTTCCGCAACCGGCTCTGGTCGACGGAAGGGAAACTGCTCGCCTCCGCGTCCGGCCAGCTGCTCTGCCGCCCGGAACGAACACCCCCGGGCTGACCTC
>JBOHBY010001083.1:0-4213 GCA_050698635.1 Spirillospora sp. | reverse complement strand
GTCCAGGATGTAGACGCCGCCCTTCTCGCCCATGTGGGTGGCCAGCTTCAGCCGCTGCCGCTCGCCGCCGGACAGGGTCGTCAGCGGCTGGCCGAGCTTGAGGTAGCCGAGGCCGACGTCGTCCATCTGGGCGAGGATCCTGTGCGCGGCGGGGGTGCGCGCGTCACCGGCGCCGAAGAACTCCGCGGCCTCGGCGACCGACATCGCGAGCACCTCGCTGATGTCGCGGCCGCCGAGGTGGTAGTCCAGCACGGACGCCTCGAACCGCTTGCCCTCGCAGTCCTCGCAGGGGGTGGTGACGCCGTCCATGAACCCGAGCTCGGTGTAGATGACCCCGGCGCCGTTGCAGGCGGGGCAGGCGCCCTCGGAGTTGGCGCTGAACAGCGACGCCTGCACGCCGTTGGCCTTCGCGAACGCCTTGCGGATCGGGTCGAGCAGCCCCGTGTACGTCGCCGGGTTGCTGCGCCGCGAGCCGCGGATCGGGGCCTGGTCGACCGTGACGACCCCGTCCCGTCCGGTCACCGAGCCGTTGATCAGCGAGCTCTTGCCGGAGCCCGCCACGCCGGTGACGACGCAGAGCACGCCCAGGGGGACGTCGACGTCCACGTCCCGCAGGTTGTGGGCGTCCGCGCCGCGGATCTCCAGCGTCCCGGACGGCTCGCGCACCGTGTCCTTGAGCGCGGCGCGGTCGTCGAAGTGGCGGCCGGTGAGGGTGTCGCTGCGCCGCAGGTCGTCGACGGTCCCCTCGTAGCAGACGGTGCCGCCCGCCGTCCCGGCGCCGGGGCCGAGGTCGACGACATGGTCGGCGATCGCGATCGTCTCCGGCTTGTGCTCCACGACGAGGACGGTGTTGCCCTTGTCGCGCAGCCGCTGGAGCAGCTCGTTCATCCGCTGGATGTCGTGCGGGTGCAGGCCGATGGTCGGCTCGTCGAAGACGTAGGTGACGTCGGTCAGCGCGGACCCGAGGTGCCGGATCAGCTTGGTGCGCTGCGCCTCCCCGCCCGACAGCGTCCCGGACGGACGGTCGAGCGACAGGTACCCGAGCCCGATCTCCACGAACGAGTCGAGGGTGGCCTGGAGCGTCGTGAGCAGCGGCCCCACCGACGGCTCGTCGAGCCCGCGCACCCAGCCGGACAGGTCGCTGATCTGCATCGCGCACGCGTCCGCGATGCTGATCCCGGCGATCTTCGAGGAGCGGGCCGGTCCGGCGAGGCGGGTGCCCTCGCAGTCGGGGCAGGCGGTGAAGACGGCCGCGCGCTCCACGAAGGCCCGGATGTGGGGTTGCAGGGCGTCCTTGTCCTTGGACAGGAACGACTTCTTGACGCGCGGCACCAGCCCCTCGAACGTGATGTTCACGTTGTCGATCTTCACCTTGACCGGCTCGCGGAACAGCAGGTCGTGGCGCTCCTGGTCGGTGTAGTCGCGGACGGGCTTGTCCGGGTCGAAGAAGCCCGTGTTGACGAACATCTTCACCGACCAGCCGTCGGCCTTGTAGCCGGGGACGGTGATCGCGCCCTCGTTGAGCGACTTCGAATCGTCGACCAGCTGGCGCAGGTCGATGTCGGAGACGGTCCCCCGCCCCTCGCACCGCGGGCACATGCCGCCCGTCCGGGTGAAGCTCACCCTCTCGGCCTTGGCGCCGCCGCGCTCGACGGTGATCGCACCGGACGCCTTGACCGACGGGACGTTGAACGAGAACGCGTTCGGCGGGCCGATGTGCGGCTCCCCGAGCCTGCTGAACAGCAGCCGCAGCATCGCGTTGGCGTCGGTCACGGTGCCGACGGTGGAGCGGGGGTTGGCGCCGAGCCGCTCCTGGTCGACGATGATCGCCGTCGTCAGCCCCTCCAGCAGGTCGGCCTCGGGCCGCGCCATCGTCGGCATGAAGCCCTGCACGAACGCGCTGTACGTCTCGTTGATCATCCGCTGCGACTCGGCGGCGATCGTGTCGAACACCAGCGAGCTCTTGCCCGAGCCGGAGACACCGGTGAACACCGTCAGGCGGCGCTTCGGGATCTCGACGCTGACGTCCTTGAGGTTGTTCACGTGCGCGCCGTGCACACGGATCAGGTCGTGCCTGTCGGCGAGATGCGCCTCGGGCGAGCGCGCGTCGCCGGTCCCCCTGGTCATGCTCATCATGTCTCCATCGGTGCTGGATACGCTCGTGCGGGAGGCGCCACCACACCACAGGGCGATGCGGGTGGGTGGGGTCGCCGGGACGGCTCAGCCCCGCTGCTGGATGCGGAGCAGGTTACCCGCGGGATCGCGGAACGCGCAGTCGCGGACGCCGTAGGGCTGGTCGGTCGGCTCCTGGACGACCTCGGCGCCGCCGGCCTCCAGCTTCGCGAAGGTCTCGTCGAGGTCGTCGGTGGCGAGGTTGATGCCCGCGTAGGTGCCCTTGGCCATCATCTCGACGATCATGCGGCGCTCGTCGTCGGTGATGCCGCAACCCTCGACGACCGGCGGCTCCAGGACGATGGACGTCCCCGGCCGCCCCACCGGCCCGACCGTGATCCACCGCATCCCGGCGTGGCCGACGTCGTCGCGGACCTCGAAGCCGAGCGTGTCGCGGTAGAAGGCCAGCGACGCCTCCGGGTCGGCGTGCGGGAGGAAGGTCTGGTGAATGCTGATGTCCATGGGCGTCACGCTAGCTGCGGCTCGGAGACGGCCGCTTCTCGATTCCTGACCGGTCGGGTCACCTTCTTGGCCACGCACGGCGCCATCCCCGCCGTGGCGCGCGCCCGCTCCCGCCGGTAGACGCTCGGCGGGATGCCGACCAGCTCGGTGAACCGCGTGCTGAACGTGCCCAGCGACGAGCAGCCGACGGCGAAGCACACCTCGGTGACGCTGAGATCGCCGCGGCGCAGCAGCGCCATCGCGCGCTCGATGCGCCGTGTCATCAGGTAGCCGTACGGCGACTCACCGTAGGCCTGCTTGAACTGGCGGCTGAGGTGCCCGGCCGACATGTTCACGCCGCGGGCGAGCGCCTCGACGTCCAGCGGCCTCTGGTACTCCCGGTCGATCCGGTCCCGGACGCGGCGCAGCAACGCGAGGTCACTCAGGCGCTGCGCCTCGGCTGATCTGCTGCTCACCTGCGAAATCGTGCCACGTCCCGTCCGAAATGTCGAAGTCGCGACGCTCCCGGGCGAACCCGTTCGCGGGGCGTGGGGAGGCGTTCACGCAGCCGTCAGCGGGTCTTCGCGGCGCCGACGAAGTGGAAGCCGGTCGCCCGGACGCGGCCGGCGCGGATCGCCGCGGCCTCGTCGGCCTCGGTGGCGGTCAGGCCGCCGTGGAGGTACGGCAGCCACGCGAGGTGCCGCTGGCCGAACCGTGACCGCAGTTCCCGCAGGAGCGTGCTCGACGGGTGCATCCGCTCGTCGGCCGCCCACTCCGCGACGTACTCGGCGAGCGGGCGTCTCCGGCCCGCGGCCGCGTCCCGCCGCCAGCGATCGCCGTGCGCGGCGAGGAACGCCTCCGGCGGGTACGGCGGAGCGGGAAGGTGGGCGCTGTACCAGCGCGCGCTGGCTTCGTCGATGAGGTCCCAGCCGAACTCGGCGACGAGCACCGTGCCACCGTCGCGCAGCAGCCCGGCCATCTTGTCGAGGACGTGCCCGAGGTCATCGACGTGATGCAGTGACAGCGACGCGACGGCGACGTCGAAGGCGCTCCCGGTGAGCTCGGCGTCCTCGAACGCGCATCGCCTGAACTCCAGTCCGGCCATGGGGGCGGCGTCCTGCGGGGCCTGCGGGTCCACGGCGGTGACGTCGTGACCGGCGCGGGCCATCGCACGGGCCAGGTCACCGTCCCCGCAGCCGATCTCGACGACCCGGGCGGGCCGGTCGGGCAGGCGGCCGAGCACGAACTCGTACCTGGCCGGGAGTTCCGTACTGCGCACATCGCCTCCGGGTGCACTCGCGGTGGACACGACCCATCCTCGGCGCGGTCGCCCACCGGCACCACTGAGACTTCGTTGGGTCTGGCATACGCTCGGGACATGCTTGATGCGCAACGGCTGCGCGTGCTGGCCCAGGTCGCCGAGCACGGCTCGTTCTCGGCGGCCGCGCAGGCGCTGTACTGCACACAGCCTGCGGTCTCCCGGCAGATCGCGGCGCTGGAGCGGGAGCTGGGCGTGCCGCTGGTGCGCCGCCTGCCGAGGGGCGTGCGGCTCACGCAGGCGGGCGAGCTGCTCCACGCGCACGCCCGCGGCATCCTGGCG
>JBOHBY010001082.1:0-2040 GCA_050698635.1 Spirillospora sp. | reverse complement strand
CCCGAGGACCGGCCCGCCCCCGCTCCGCAGGGCCCGGCACCCGTCCTGCCGGGACGGCCCGAGGCGGCCCGCCCGCACGTGCGGACCGGCAGCCCGGACATGTCCGGCGGCGTCCCCTGCCCGTGGTGCGACACCCCGAACCCGCCCGACCGGCACTTCTGCCGCCAGTGCGCGATGCGGCTGGCCGCCGCCGACAAGGACGGGTATCGCACCCGCACCTGGTGGCAGCGGATCGTCCACGGCGACCGCGACCGGGAGGTGCCGTGGGCGGGGGAGCGGCCGAGGATCCGCCGCGGCCCCGGCAACCTGCTGACCTTCGTCGTCCTCGCCGTGGCCGGTGTCGCGCTGGTCGGGGTCGCCGTCGTCAAGACCGACGACGTGGCCAACGGCATCGTCGACCATTTCGTCAAGCGGGCACCGGCCCCGGCTAACGCGGCGAAGGCGTCGCACTCCGACCCGAACCACGGAGCGCAGCTCGCGGTGGACGGCCTCAGCAACACCTTCTGGGGCACCGGTTTCGGGGGCGGGAGCGCGGGCGTCTTCCTGGAGGCGTCCTTCACCCAGCCCCGCCGCCTGCTCAACATGATCGTCACGCCGGGGATCTCGAAGCAGCCGGACAAGTTCGCCACCCAGGCGCGCCCGCAGATCCTGGACGCCACGATCATCTCGTCCGACGGGAAGCGCAGGACGACGGCGTTGACGCTCGACGACGCCCCCGGCCCGCAGAAGCTCAAGCTGCGCGGGGACAACGTCGTCAAGGTGAGGCTGACGATCCGGTCCGCCTACGGGGTCGCGTCCAACCGTCAGGTCTGCATAGCGGAGGTCGAGTTCTTCACCCGCTCCACCCTCAAGACCCTCTGACCTTGAGACCCTCTGACCTCAAGACCCTCTGACGCCGTTGGCCTCCAGGTAGCGCAGGACGGCGGTGACGCGCCGGTCCGCCGAGCTGGTCGGGTCCAGGTCGAGCTTGGCGAAGATGTTGCGGATGTGCTTGTGGACGGCCCCCTCGGTGACGACGAGCCGTTCGGAGATGGCGGTGTTGCCCAGGCCCTCGGCCATCAGGGCGAGCACGTCCAGTTCGCGGGGGGTCAGCCCTTCGAGGGCGCTGTCGGTGCGCGGGCGGGTGAGGAGCTGCGCGACGACCTCGGGGTCGATGGCGGTGCCGCCGCCGGCGACGCGGTGCAGCGCGTCCAGGAACTGCTCGACGCGTCCGACCCGCTCCTTGAGCAGGTAGCCGATCCGCCGCGCGCCGCCGCCGTGGAGCAGCTCGGTCGCGAACGCCTGCTCGACGTAGGCCGACAGTACGAGCACGGCCAGGTCGGGACGGCGGCGCCGCGCCTCGACCGCCGCCCTGATCCCCTCGTCGGTGTGGGTCGGCGGCATCCGGACGTCGACGATCGCGGTGTCGGGACGGTGCTCGTCGACGGCCGCCAGGAACGCGTCCGCGTCGCCGGTGGTCGCCACCACGTCCAGGGACTCCGCGCGCAGCAGCAGCGCGAGCCCTTCGCGCAGCAGCGGGTCATCCTCGGCGATCACGATCCGCATGGGAGCTCCACGTCCAGGGTCGTCGGCCCACCGGGTGGGCTGGTCAGGGTCAGGTGGCCGTCGTGTGCCTCGATGCGGCTGCGGATCCCGGCGATCCCGGAGCCGCCCCGCGCGTCGGCGCCGCCGACGCCGTCGTCCTCGATCCGCAGCCGCAGGTGCGCGCCCTTGCGGCGGACGGTCACCCGGGCGTGCTGCGCCCGGCTGTGCCGGGAGACGTTCGTGAGCGCCTCGGCCGTGACGAAGTAGGCGGTGGCCTCGACGGAGGCGGCGCACCTGCCGGGGACGTCGACGTCGGCCTCGCAGGGCACGCCGCAGTTCGCGGCGAGCCCGGCCAGGGCGCCGGCGAGGCCGCGGTCGTCCAGGACGGGCGGCAGGATGCCGCGCGCGACGGAGCGGAGCTCGGCGAGCGCCTGCTCGGCGGCGTCGTGCGCGCGGTCGAGCATGGCCAGGGCGGTGGACGGGTCGCGGGTGAGCGCGCGGCGGGTGGCGCCGAGT
>JBOHBY010001081.1:0-4293 GCA_050698635.1 Spirillospora sp. | reverse complement strand
GGTCTGGGCCAACTGAGACCCTGCCGGTATGAGCCAAGTGCTGGTGGCGTCGAACCGGGGTCCGGTGTCGTTCTCGCTGTCGGAGGACGGGGAGCTCACCATGCGGCGCGGGGGCGGCGGGTTGGTGTCGGGCCTTGCCGCAGTGACGGGTGCGGCGCAGGGCCCTGGCCCGGTGCAGGGCGTTGGCCCGGTGCAGGGCGCTGGCCCGGTGCAGGGCGCTGGGGGGGACGGCGAGTTGGACGCGGACGCGCCGCCAGGCGTGCTGTGGGTGTGCGCGAGCCTGGGCGAGGCCGACCGGACGGCAGCCCGCCGGTCACCGGACGGCCGTATCGACCTCGCGGGCTACGAGACAGGTGGCGCGGCGGTGCGGATGCTGGACATCCCGGAAGGGACGTTCCACCGCGCGTACAACGCCGTCGCCAACTCGACGCTGTGGTTCGTCCACCACCTTCTGTACGACACCCCGCGCAGCCCGCATTTCGACGCGCGGGCCCGCCGTGACTGGCAGTCCTACGAGGCGTACAACGCGGCGTTCGCGGACGCTCTGGCGCGCGACGCCGAGCCCGGGGCGAAGGCCGCGATCCAGGACTACCACCTGTCGCTGGCACCGCGGATGCTGCGCGACCGGCGTCCCGACCTGAGAATCGTGCATTTCTCGCACACGCCTTGGGCGCCGCCGGAGTACTACTGGCTGCTCCCTGATGACATCGGTACGCGGATCCTGCTGGGCATTCTCGGCGCCGACCATGCGGGGTTCCTCACGGAGCGATGGGCGTCGGCGTTCCTCGACTGTTGCGAGACGCTGCCAGGCGCACGCGTCGACCGTGCCGCCCGTACTGTCACCTGCTCAGGTCATGTCACGCGTGTAGGCGTGCATGGTCTCGGCGTGGACGGGACGGCACTGCGCCAACGTGCCGCCGAACAGGACGTCGTTGAACGGGCGCGCGCGCTGCGTGAACAGGTGGGCGACCGTCAGCTCATCGTGCGGGTCGACCGGACGGAACTGTCCAAGAACATCGTGCGTGGGCTCGCCGCCTACCGAGAACTGCTCGTCAACCATCCCGAGTGGCGTGGGCGTGTGGTCCACCTGGCGTTCGCCTACCCGTCGCGCTACGACCTGCCCGAGTACCGGGAGTACACGGCTGCCGTCGAGCGGACGGCCAAGCAGATCACCGACGAGTTCGGCACGGCGGACTGGGATCCCCTGATCGTGCAGGTGAACGACGACTATCCGCGTTCGCTGGCCGCCTACGGGCTCGCCGACGTGCTGCTCGTCAACCCGATCAGGGACGGGATGAATCTGGTCGCGAAAGAGGGTCCGGTGCTGTCGCGGGATGGGTGCGCGCTCGTCCTGTCCAGGGAGGCGGGCGCGGCGGCGGAGCTGTCCGAGGACGCGCTGACGGTCAACCCGTTCGACGTGTCCCAGACCGCCGAGGCCCTGCATCACGCCCTGCTGATGCCGCGCGACGAACGCTCCGAGCGGTGTGGCCGCCTCGCCGCCGCCGCGACCGCTCTTCCACCGCGACGCTGGTTCGCCGACCAGCTCGCCGCCCTCGACTGACGAAGACGGTACGCGGGTGCGGTCAGTGGGCTGAGGCGGTGGCGGTGGGTTCCGGGGTGAGGAGGCATTCCACGGGGTTCGGCTCGTGGCGCTGCTTCCAGCGTTCGCGGAGCGCGGCCTTGCTCTGCGCCATCCGGCGATGGGTGCTGATCTTGGCGAAGCGGGTGAGGTGGGACGCGGGCGGTTTGGGCAGGCCGCTCGGCTCGTAGCCGTACTCGGCGAGCCGCTCACCGAACGCGGCCTCCGCCAGGCTGATCTGCCAGGAGTCGAGACGCTGCGGCCATGAGCCGACACGGGAGCTGGTGACTTCGTTCTTGGTCCGTCCGTGCCATTCCATGCGGGACGGGACGGTCTTCTTGGCGAGACCGTCCGGATGGGTCATGGCCGGGTCGAAATCCTCGCCGAGGAACCCGCAGAGCCTGGTGAGCTCGTCGGCGGGGTCGGCGACCAGACGCTCGTACTGCATCTCGTAGTAGGCGTCGGGGCCGAGATGCTCGGCCAGGCGGCGTCCGCGGTCGATGGCCTCACGCCAGATGCTGATGGCGTGGTGGACGTCCTTGTCGTACCAGGGCATCTCCAGGAGCGAGGCGACGCAGTCACGGCCGTCCCGGACGAGATGGACGAACTGCGCGTCCGGGAACATCCGCAGTAGCGTGCCGACGTGCCGGTAGTAGCTCGGACGCTTGTCTCCCCAGCGCGGCTTACCGAACCGGCGCGCGTACGCGCGGAGCACGACGCCGAGCGCCGAACCCAGTGTCGGCGGCCCGGCGACGATCTCGGCGGTGATCTCGTCGGTGTCCAGGCCGAGCGTGTGGAACTTCGTCGACCGGTCGCCGGTGATCCACTCGGCCAGCGCGCGCCTGTTCTCCCTGACCCCGAGGTCACCGAACTCGCACCTGGCCGTATAGGCGGGCAGGAGGAACTTCGTCTCCGCCGGGATCGCGATGCGGGGATGCGAGTGCAGCATCAGCTGGAGCAGCGTCGTCCCCGAACGGGGACAGCCGAGGATGAAGATCGGACGGTCGGGGCGGGGGTCCGGGCCTGTTGACATGCACGGCATCGTGGCCCAGACGCCCTCGCGACGGCCTCGGTCATGGACGCACTCTTGCCGGTCGATGACCGACGTTTTTACGAGCCGGCCCGTTTGACGAGCCGGCCCGCCGGGAAACGGCGGCGCCCAGCCCCGCACCCGGCGGCGCCCGGCCCCGGCCGGACGTCGGTTGCCGGACGTCAGTTGTAGGAGTCGCCGAGCGTCTGCCTGACCTGCTTGCGCGCCTCATGGATGCGGGACTTGACCGTGCCGAGCGGCAGCCCGAGCTGCTCGGCGATCTCCGCGTACTCCAGCTGGGACACGTCCCGCAGGACGAGGGCCTGGATGAGGTCGGGCTTGCGGGCCTCCAGGTCTTCCATGGCGTCGAGGATGTCGACGCGCGAGCCCGCGATGACGCTGGTGCGGCGCGGGTCGGGACGCTGCTGCGGAAGCTCGCCCGCCTGCTCCACCGAGCGGCGCTTCAGCGACCGGTAGGTGGAGCGGGCGGAGTTGGCGACGACGACGTGCAGCCACGTGCTGAACCTCGACCGGCCCTCGAACCGGTGAATGTTCCGCGCGACCTGGAGCAACGCGTCCTGGCACGCCTCCTCCGCATCCTGCCGGCAGGGCAGGAAGCGGGAGCTGTGCCGCAGGACGTCCGGCTCGATCTTGCGGAGGAGCTCGTTGAGGGCGCCCTGGTCGCCCGCCGCGGCCTTGACCGCCAGCTCCTCGGTCCTCTCGTCGAATGCCATGCCGCCTCAATGCTCGTTCGCACACTCACCCCGTTGTTGGGATGATACGGGAGTGTCTTTCCCACCATCAGTAGGCCGTTACCGGATCGATCGCGTCCTGGGTTCGGGGGCGTTCGCCTCGGTTTGGCTGGGTCACGACGACGCCCTGGACTCCCAGGTGGCCATAAAGGTCCTGTCCGGAAGCCTGATCGACGATCTCGATGTACGCAACCGTTTCCTTGAGGAGGCCCGGATTCTTCGCCGCGCCGACTCCGAACGGCTCGTCCGCGTGCACGACATCGGGGAGCTGCCGGACGGACGACCCTACTTCGTGATGTCGTACGCGGACCGCGGAACGCTCGGCGATCGCATGCGTGAGCGGCCACTTCCGGTCAGTGAGGCGGTCGTGCTCGCCGAGGAGATCGCCTACGGCGTCGAGGTGATCAACACGCTGGGCGTGATCCACCGCGATCTGAAACCGTCCAACGTGCTGTTCCAGTCGACGCCGGACGGCGGCGAGAAGCTGCTGATCGCCGACCTCGGGCTGGCGAAGGCGCTCGCGCACGCGTCCGGGGCGTTCACGCTGCCGGTCGGGACGCCCGGGTACATGTCGCCGGAGCAGGCGCGGTTCGGCGGCGGGCTGGACGTGCGCGCCGACGTGTACGGGCTCGGCGCGCTGACCTATCACATGATCACGGGCCGGGCGCCGGGACCGGCGCCGGTCACCTCGCCGCCGAGCGAGCTGCGCGAAGGCGTGTCGGCCGCGTTCGACCAGGTGGTCCTGCGTGCCCTGGAGGTCGAGCGGGAGAAGCGGTGGCCGACGGCGGAGGCGTTCGCCGAGGCGCTGTCCACGCTGCGTCCGACGTCGGTGCCCGGCGCGCAGGCCGCCCCGTCGTTCGTGCCGCCGGCGCCGCTCGTCGACGCGGACGCGACCGTCCAGGACTTCTACCGCGACGGCCAGCGCGTCCGGC
>JBOHBY010001080.1:0-2263 GCA_050698635.1 Spirillospora sp. | reverse complement strand
GTCGCGGGCCTCGGCGGCGGTCTGCGCGCGCCCCCCGGGGCCGACCGTCGGGGTGCCGGTGCGCTTGGCGCTCTTGACGGCGCGGGCCTTCTGGCGCTTGCCGTGCCAGTGCCGGTCCTCGGCCTTGGGAGTCGGTCCCTTTGCCTTGCGCTTGGCCATGATCGGTACGCCCCTCGCGTCGGTCGTGGTTCGCCCGCCCTCGTGGACACACCCGGGCGGCTCGGATTTCAGCGGGACGGCGGCGAACCCCCGCGCACGTCGATTTTATCCGCCGTCCGCACCGCATACGCCCGGCGAACACCCGATGACGCCCGCACACGCCGCACACGCCGCACACGCCGCACACGCCGCGCACGCCGCGGGCGCCGCGTCAGTCGCGCTTGAGTTCCCAGCGGGCGCCGTGCGGGGTGTCCTCGACGACGATCCCGGCCTTCGACAGGCCGTCGCGGATCGCGTCGGCGGACGCGTAGTCCTTGCGCGCGCGCGCCGCCTGCCGCTGCTCCAGCGTCACGGCGACGAGCGCATCCACGACGGGCCGCAGGTCGTCCTCGCCGGCGCGGCCCCACTGCGGGGACAGCGGGTCGACGCCGAGAACGTCCGCCATCGCCCGGACGTCCGCGAGATGGCCGCGCACCCCGTCGTGGTCGCCGGACGCGAGGGCGCTGTTCCCCTCCCGGACGGTCTCGTGCAGCACCGCGAGCCCGTGCGGGACGCCGAGGTCGTCGTCCAGCGCGGCGGCGAACGCGGCGGGCACCGCGGGCGAGGGCGCGACGGCGCCGACGATCTCCGAGGCGCGGGTGGCGAAGCCCTCAATGCGCTGGTAGGCGGAGACAGCCTCGGCCAGGGACGCGTCGGTGTAGTCCATCAGCGACCGGTAGTGCGCCGAGACGAGGTAGTAGCGCACCTCGACCGGACGGGCCCTGTCGAGCAGGTCGGGCAGCAGCACCACGTTGCCGACGGACTTGCTCATCTTCTCGCCGTCCACGGTGAGCAGCCCGTTGTGCAGCCAGTAGCGGGCGAAGCCGTCACCGGCCGCGCGGGACTGGGCGATCTCGTTCTCGTGGTGCGGGAAGATCAGGTCGACGCCGCCGCCGTGGATGTCGAACACGGGCCCGAGGTACTTGGTCGCCATCGCCGAGCACTCCAGGTGCCAGCCGGGGCGCCCCTCCCCCCACGGCGTCTCCCAGAACGGCTCGCCTGGCTTGGCGCCCTTCCAGAGCGCGAAGTCGCGCGGGTCGCGTTTGAGCTGCTCGTTGGGGGTGTCGCCGGTCGGGCGCATGTTGTCGAGCCGCTGGTTCGACAGCTCGCCGTAATGGTCGGCCCACGACTTGACGTCGAAGTACACGTCGCCGCCGGTCGCGTACGCGTGGCCCTTGTCGATCAGCCGCCGCATCAGCGTGATCATCTCGGGGACGTGCCCGGTGGCGCGCGGCTCGATCGTCGGGGGCAGGCAGCCGAGCAGGTCGTAGCCCTGCGTGAAGACCCGCTGGTTGCCCTCGGCGACCGCGAACCACGGCACGCCGCACTCCGCCGCCACCGCGATGATCTTGTCGTCGATGTCGGTGACGTTGCGCGCGAACGTCACCTCGTAGCCGGACGCGCGCAGCCAGCGCACCAGCACGTCGTAGATCACGCCCGACCGGAGATGGCCGATGTGCGGGGACGCCTGCGGGGTGGCACCGCACACGTACATCCCCACGCGCCCTTCTTCGAGGGGCTCGAACGTGCGGACGCCACGGGTGCCGGTGTCATAAAAACGCAGACTCACAAGCCCAGGTTATTGGAATCGCGTGTACCACGGAGCGCAGAGCGCCGCCAAGCGCCATGGCATTTGGTGATGGGCCCCATCATCAGGTGTTCGGGCCGCCGCTTCCGTCGGGATGTGCTTGCCGGTGGACTTGCCGGGTGAGGCGTGCGGCGCGGGATTCGAGATAGCGCCGTTCCGGCAGGCTGGTCGTGGTGCGGGCGGCCTGGCGGTACGCCTCCCGCGCGGCGTCCGCGTCGCCCGCCATGTCCAGCAGGTGCGCGCGGACGGCGGCGAGCCGGTGATGCCCGGACATGCGGTCGTCGGCGGCGAGGGGACGCAGCAGGTCGAGCCCGGCGGACGGGCCGTCCACCATCGCCACCGCGACCGCCTCGTTCAGCGTGACCATCGGGTTCGGCGACAGCCGCGACAGCAGCCGGTAGAGGGCGAGGATCTGGCGCCAGTCGGTGTCCTCGGGCCGCGCCGCCTCCGCGTGGACGGCGGCGATCGCGGCCTGCA
>JBOHBY010001079.1:0-3590 GCA_050698635.1 Spirillospora sp. | reverse complement strand
GGGAGGAACCGGAGGGACGTCTGCGGGTGCCGTGACTCTGTGGCATAGGAGAAGACTGCCTTATCGCCCGGGGTCGTGTCGTCCATGGGATCTTCCATGGACGAGGTCCAAGAGCCTGTACGGGGGCCGGGTGACACGTGGTTCACCCGTCGCGGTCCCCCCGGTCCCGCCCCGCGCCAGGATTCAAGAGTTCCACATCTCCGGCCGCCAGTCGCGCCGGTTGCAGCGCTTCGAAGATCTCGCGGTACATCCCGTCGAATACTGACATGTCCCCACCGGGCTCCTCCAGCGCCAGGCCGACCTCGTTGGCGCGGTCGCGTCCGGCGGCCGTCAGCTCCACGAGGGTGGCGCGCCGGTCGTGCGGATGCGGGGAGCGGGCGACCAGGCCCGCCGCCTCAAGCTGGTCGACGGTGAGCTTCACCGTCGTCGGATGCATCATCAGGATCCGGCCGAGCGTGCTCAGCCGCGCCCGCCCGTGGACGGTGAGGGCGAGAGTGGTCAGCAGGAAGTAGCCGGTCCGGGTGAGGTCCAGCCGTTTCAGCTCGGTGTCCAGGGCCTTCTTGAGCAGCTGGTTGAGCCGTCCGACCGCGCAGATCGCCATGAACGGCCAGGGGCCGCCGCGCAGGCCCTGCTCCGCCCAGCGGTCGCGGACGCCCATGACCAGCGGGTCGACGGCGTCGGAGTCGTGTCGCGCCTCGGTTCGCACCGAATGATCTTAGCCGCGAACAAAACCGGATGTTAGTACTCGCTTCTTAGACCTTCTTCCCCTAGTGTGCTCCAGATCACATGCGTTACCCGAGTGCTTGCTTGGGCGCGAAGGAGGCTGGGTTGGCCCTGAGCCTGGCGAAGGCCCCGGACCTCGCGCGCAGACGAGCCGGTCGCGCGCTCGACGAGACCGGGCTGCTGTGCGTGACCTTCCTTGAGGGGCTGCGCCGCACCTGGGATCTGCGCCAGTGGTGGGGCGAGTTCGTCGAGCAGTGCTGGTTCCTGGCGCGCGTCACCAGCGTCCCGGTGATGCTCATCGCGGTGCCGCTCGGCGCGACCATCTCGCTCCAGGTCGGCGACATCGCCCGGCAGCTCGGCGCGCAGTCCGGCACCGGCGCGCTGCTCACCGCCGCGATGATCCAGCAGGTGGCGCCGCTGGCCGCCGCCTTGCTGGTCTCCGGTGTGGGCGGGTCGGCGATCACGTCCGACATGGGTGCGCGCAACATCCGCGACGAGCTCGCGGCCATGGAGGTCATGGGCATCAACCCCGTCCACCGGCTCGTCACCCCGAGGCTGTGGGCGGCGAGCACCGTGTCCCTGCTGCTCTGCTCGGTGGTGATCCTGGCGGGCGTCCTGGGCGGCTACTACTTCAACGTCATCCAGCAGGGCGTCAGCCCCGGCGCGTTCTTCGACGGCGCCACGACCCTGCTCCAGTTCCCCGACCTGGTGATCACCCTGTTCAAGGCGTGGGTGTTCGGCTTCATCGCCGCCGCCGTCGCCTGCCACATGGGCATGAACTGCGACTACGGGCCGGTCGGCGTCGGCCGCGCGGTCAACAGGGCGGTGGTGGTCACCTCGATCGTGGTGTTCGCGACGAACTACATCCTCACCATGATCTACCAGGTCCTCTTCCCCCCGAGGTTCTGATGGTCGCCATCTCACCCGTGCGCAGGCTGGGCCGGGCCGTCCGAGGCCGGACCGCCGGGCTCGCCGCGTCCGCCGACCTGCCGGTGTTCCTCGGCCGCGTCCTGTACCACCTGGTCGTCGACATCATCGTCAGGCGCAAGTACGGCCGGACGCTCGCCAAGCAGGTCAGCGACATCACCGTCGGCGTCGGCGCGCTCGTCATCGGCGGCGGCATGATCTTCGTGGTCGCGACGATGTCGCTCGCGACCGGGGCGATGGTCGGTCTCCAGGGCTATCCGGGCCTGGAGCGGATCGGCGCGGAGGCGTTCACCGGCCTCGTGGCGAGCTACTCCAACGTCCGCGAGGTCACCCCGATCATCGCGGGCGTCGCACTGGTCGCGCAGGTCGGCACCGGCTTCACCGCCGAGATCGGCGCGATGCGGATCTCCGAGGAGATCGCCGCGCTGGAGGTCATGGGCATCAACTCGCTGGCCTACCTGGTGTGCACGCGGGTCGCCGCCGGGGTCATCGCGCTGGTGCCGCTGTACCTGGTGTCGCTGTTCATGGCGTTCTTCGCCACGAGGTTCATCACGATCCACTACTTCGGGCTGTCACCCGGCATCTACGACTACTACTTCCACCTCTACCTGCCGCCGATCGACGTCTTCTACAGCGTGATCAAGGTCGCGGTGTTCGCGTTCATCATCATGTTCGTGCACTGCTACCGCGGCTACTACGCGGCGGGCGGGCCGGTCGGCGTCGGCGTCGCCGCGGGCCGCGCGATCAGGGAGTCCACCATCCTGATGATCCTGATGAACCTGGTCCTGTCGTACATCTTCTGGGGCCACGGCGGCACGGTGAGGCTGACCGGATGAGCGAGGAGACGCTGTCGCACCGCTCCCGGACCCTCTTCGGGCTGGCCGGGGCGGGCGTCATCGCGGTGGCCACGGCGTTCGTCGCGGTCGGCACGACACCGTCGCACGAGGGCTCGACCTACTACACCGCGACGTTCGGACGCGCCGGGCAGGGCCTCGACCCCGGCAGGTCGGACGTGAAGGTCCGCGGCATCGCGGTCGGCGCCGTCGACGAGATCACCCTGTCCGGCAGCGGGCGCGTCAACGTCCGGTTCCGCGTCGACGAGGGGATCAGGGTCGCCGACACGGCGGTCGCGGCCGTCGAGCCGATCTCGGTGTTCGGCCCGAAGGACCTCGCGCTCGACCTCGGCGACCACGAGTTGACCGGCCCGTACCTGAAGGACGGCGGCAAGGTCGCCAAGACGCGCGACCCCGAGGAGTTGTCCGACACCGCCTGGCCCGCCTACAAGCTCACGAAGGCCATCAACCCGGACGAGGTCGCCACGATCCTGCGCACGTTCGGCAGCGGGCTGTCCGGCCAGGGCCCGGCTCTGCGCCGGACGATCGACAACGGCGCCACGGTCGTCGACGCGACCTACGAGAGCCGCGCGGCGATCAACGCGCTGCTCGCCGACATCAACGGCCTGTCCGGGACGCTCGCGTCCCGCGGCGACACCCTCGCCGCGCTCACCGGCGACTTCAACCGCCTCGCGGGCACGGTGAACCGGCGCCCCGACAAGATCACACAGCTGCTCGACCAGTCGGGACGGCTCGGCGACACGCTCGGCACCGGCCTCCAGCGCCACGGCGGCAACCTCGGAAACATCATCGACTCGGCCGGTGAGGCCGTCGCCGTGCTGAACGGCGAGCGCCGGAACATCCCCGTGATGATCGACAGCCTGAACGGGTTCTTCAACCTGCTGGCGCAGGTCATCCGCGTCCCCGGCCCCGAGGGCACGCTGATCGCCCAGATGCGCGACGACCTCCCGCTGGACATCTGCCAGATCCTCATCGACATCTGCCCCGTCCCTCCGGCCACGACCGCCTTCACCGCCGCGCCGCCGCCCGGAGGACGCCGATGAGCCCCCGCCTGCGCCGCACATCGCGCACGCGCGGGCCGGGGCG
>JBOHBY010001078.1:0-1670 GCA_050698635.1 Spirillospora sp. | reverse complement strand
GCCGGACGCGGCGGTGGAACTGCTGGCCACCCGCTGGCAGGAGCGCGTGACCAGCGCCCGCGTGACGGCCCGCGCGCTGCTGGCCGAGCTGCCCGTGGACCGCAGGCACCGGCCCGAGGAGCAGGTGGAGATCCTCTTCGGGCGGGACGCGGTCGCCGCGCGGTTCGACCGGCTCCAGCGGGCGGCGCGGGACGAGGTGCTCGTCCTGGACCGGCCGCCGTACGCGCAGGAGCCCGCCGAGCCCAACCACTCGGAGCTGGAGATGCTCGCGCGCGGGGTCCGGGTGCGCGGCCTGTACGCGCCGGAGGCGCTGGAGATGCCGGGCGCGCTGGAGACGTTCCGGCAGACCGCCGCGGCCGGGGAGGAGGCGCGGGTGCACGTGGACGTCCCACTCAAGCTCGCCATCGCCGACCGGACGACCGCGATCCTGCCGTTCAGCGGGGACGAGCGGGAGATGGTGGACAGCGCGTTCGTGATCCACGCCGGGAACCTGCTGGACGCGCTCGTCCGCCTGTTCGAGCTGCTCTGGGACGGTGCCATCCCCGTCCCCGGCCATGTCGCCGGCCACGAGATCCCGGGCGAGACCGGCCTGGACCGGCAGCTGCTCGCCCTCCTGGCCGCGGGCCTGAAGGACGAGGCCGCCGCGCGGCAGCTGGGCGTGAGCGTGCGGACGCTCAACCGCCGGGTCAGCGAACTGATGCGGCGGCTCGGCGCTCGCACCCGTTTCCAGGCGGGCCTCCAGGCCGCCCGCCTTCTCGATGACGATCTCGACCCGAAACCGTGACGGGACATCGGCCACGAAGCGGTCGTCGAACCGCCCAATAGTGTGCGCGCTTTGATCGTCTCAATGGCCGGGGATTCTGGCGAGAAGGCGCCGGTGCTCCGCCCGGCGGATATTCGGGGCGACGATATCAACGAGGCAATTATGGAGATCCTGGTATACTTTCGGGGTCAAGCGATCGGGTGGGAGATCCGCTCCGGCGCATAAGGTCGCCCCGCCCCCTTGAGATTCCAGTGATGCGGAGTGAACGCGGATGTCGGAAGCTGAGTCGGCGCGGCGGTCGAGGCGCCGGCAGATGTCGAAGGACGAGCGGCGCGCGGAGATCATCCGGGTCGCCGCCGACCTCTTCGAGAAACTGGGGTACGCCCGCGCCTCGATGGACGATATCGCCGCCGCCGTCGGAATCGGCAAGCCCACTCTGTATCACTACTTCCGCAGCAAGTCGGAACTGCTGTGGTACATGCACGAGGAGCTGATCGACGGCCTCATCGAGTCGCACGGCGCCCGGGTCGAACAGGGATGGGAACCGCCCGAACTGCTGCGCGGCGTGATCGGTGACTTTCTGGAGAACATCGCCACCAGGCGCGGCCAGTGCCGGGTCTTCTTCGAGAACCACCGCGAGCTTCCGGACGCCGATCTCGCCGTCGCCACCGAGAAGCGCGCCCGGTACGAGGCGATGGTGGAGGAGGTCGTCCGCGACGGCATCGCCGCCGGAACGTTCCGGAAGGTCGACACCAAGCTGTTCAGCCTCGCGATCTTCGGCATGAGCAACTGGGCCTACCAGTGGTACCACCCGGACGGGGAGCTCACCCACGACGAGATCGCCGACGCCTTCTGGGACTACGCCTACCGCGGTCTGAGGCCCTGACGGCGTCGTCCCGCCGTCAGG
>JBOHBY010001077.1:0-1667 GCA_050698635.1 Spirillospora sp. | reverse complement strand
ACCCAGGCCGGGATGGACGCCTCCGACCCCGAGGCCGAGCTGGCGAAGGCGAGGGAGATCCTCGCCCAGCTCGGCTCGCAGGGGCTCGGCGGGCTCGGCCTGGACGGCGCGATGCGCAAGGCCGACGAGGTCCGCGAGATCGCCGAGCGGGCGCGCGAGGCCGCCGCCGAACTGCCGCAGATGGCGCAGAAGGTCCGCAACTCGCTGGCGTCCGCCCGCACCCGCGTCGACGTCGTCGCCAACCGGGTGGGCCCGGTGAAGGAGGCGATGAAGGTCCTGCTGCGCGGCTACTCACAGGCCTGCTGGCAGGATCTGAAGGGCGCGCCGGAGTCGATCGAGTCCGCCGTGACGCGGGCGCGGGAGCGGCTGAACGAGGCGTCCGCGCACACCTCCCGCGCCGAGTGGAAGCACGCCCAGCAGGCGCTCACCGCCGCGCGCACCGAGCTGAACGCCGCCGACCGGCGCGCCGGGCAGGTCACCGGGCGCGTCGAGCAGCTGAAGGCCGTCGCGGCCGACCCGTCCAGGCCGGTGGAGGGCGTCCAGTTCACCGTGCGGGACGCGCAGCGGCTCGCCATGGCCCAGCCGGGCGGGGCCGCGCCGCAGCACGTCCGGGTACTCGACTCGCTGGTCGAACGGCTGGAGAACGCGCCGAACCGGCTCACAGGCTCCCACCCGGACTACTGGGCCTACCTGCAAGAACTGGAGTCGATCAAGACGGCGGCGGGCGACGTCGTGGCGCGGATCCGGGCCGAACGGGCCGCGCAGGGCTGACACACGTCCTAGGTAAAGAGGGTTTCGCCCCAGTGGCCGCCCTTGCGGACGCCCGGCGGGCACGCGTAGACGCCCGACCCGACGTGCTGGATGTACTCGTTCAGAGAGTCGCCGGCCAGCGAGTTCTGGACGCGGATGAACCCGGTGCGCGGGTCGCGCTGGAAGGCGATGAAGAACAGGCCCGCTTCCAGGCGTCCGAGACCGTCCGAGCCGTCGGTGAACGAGTAGCCGCGCCGCAGGATCCTGGCGCCGCCGTTGGAGTCGGGGTGGGCGAGCCTGACGTGCGCGTCCGGCTTCATCCTCGCCAGGACGGGCCTGTCGCGCTCCTTCTTCGCGCCGACGGGGGCGCCCTCGCCCTTGTCTCGGCCGAAGATGTCCTCTTGTTCGCGCAGCGACGTCCGGTCCCAGGTCTCGATGTGCATGCGGATACGGCGGGCGACCAGGTACGAACCGCCCGCCATCCAGGCGGCGCCGTCGCCGCCCTCCCCCACCCACACGTGGTCGCCGAGCAGTGCCGCGTCGGTCGCGGCGATGTTGTCGGTGCCGTCCTTGAAGCCGAACAGGTTGCGCGGCGTCTGCGCGTCCGGGGTCGTCGACGACGTCTTGCCGAACCCGAGCTGCGACCAGCGGACCGCGACCACCCCGAACCCGATCCGCGCCAGGTTCCGGACGGCGTGCACCGCGACCTGCGGGTCGTCCGCGCACGCCTGCACGGCGATGTCGCCGCCGCTGCGGGCAGGGTCGAGCGCGTCGCCGGGGAAGTGCGGCAGATCGACCAGCGACGGCGGGCGGCGCGCCTTCAGGCCGAACCGGTCCTTGCCGTCCTTCTCGAAGAGCGTGGGGCCGAACCCGATCGTGAGCGTGAGGCGCGACGGCGGCAGGCCGAGCGCCTCACC
>JBOHBY010001076.1:0-8570 GCA_050698635.1 Spirillospora sp. | reverse complement strand
CCGTTCCCCCACAGGAACGGTCGCCGACCTTTCTCTTCTCCCCGAGCCCGAACCGCGCGGCTAAACCGCGCGTTCGAACGTGTCGGGCACTTCGAGCGTGGCGGCGATGAGGTTCCGCGTGTAGGGGTGCGAGGGCGCGGTGAGCACCCGATCGGCCGCGCCCGATTCGACGACCCGGCCCTCGCTCAGCACGACGACGCCGTCCGCGATGCTGCGCACCACCGCCAGATCGTGCGTCACGAAGATCATCGACAGTCCGTCGTCGAGGAGTGAGCGCAGCAGTTCCACCACGGACGCCTGCACCGACACGTCCAGGGCGGACGTCACCTCATCGCAGATGAGGAGCTTCGGCCGGCACACGAGCGCGCGTGCGATCGCGACACGCTGGCGCTGTCCCCCGGACAGTTCGGCCGGACGGCGGCCGGCGAGCCGCGCGGGTATCTCCACGCGTTCGAGCGCCTCCCGCACCCGCTTCCCGCCCTCGCGCGCGCTCACCCCGAAGTAGTGCCGCAGCGGGACTAGCAGGCTGCCCTCCACGCTGCGATGAGGATTGAGCGAGCCGTACGGGTTCTGGAACACGTACTGCAATTCGCGACGGATCTCCTTGGCGCGTTCGCTCGCGGTGGCTGGAATCGGCCGTCCCTCGAACGTGAGAGTCCCCTCGTGCTCCTCGTGCAGGCCCACGAGGCAGCGCGAAAGCGTGGTCTTGCCGCTGCCCGACTCACCGACAAGGGCCAGGCATTCGCCTCGGACGAGGCCGAAGGAAACGTCGAAGAGGATCTGCCTGCCGCCATAGCCGGCGTTCAACCCGGAAACGGAGAACACGTCCTGTCCCCCATCGGCGACCACGCGCGTCTCATAGGAACGCGGGGCGATCCGGGGTGCGCGCATCACCTCGTCGGTGCGCAGGCATCGTGTCAGCGTTCCCGATGGTCCGGCCACGAGTTCGGGACGGGTCGTCCCGCATTCCGCCGCGGCGTGCCCGCAGCGCGGCGCGAAAACGCAGCCCCGCCGGCTCTCGTCGGCGCTGCTCGGCGCGCGCCCGGGAATCGGGACGAGCCGTTGCCGGCGCGTCGCGGACGGGACGGCGGCCAGCAGGGCGCGGGTGTACGGGTGGGCTCCGCGGACGAGCACGTCCCGGTCGGTGCCGCTCTCGACGACCTCTCCGCCGTACATGACGGTGACGTGGTCGGCGACGTCGGCCACGACGGCGAGGTCGTGGGAGACGTAGATCGCCGCCATGTCGTGTTCGCGGCAGAGCCCGCGCACCAGTTCGAGCACGCGTGCCTGGGTGGAGACGTCGAGCCCGGTGGTCGGCTCGTCGAGCACGATGAGCCGCGGTCCGGCGGCGATCGCCATCGCTATGGCGACGCGTTGCTGCTGGCCGCCGGAGAGTTGCCGGGGGCGGCGCTTGAGGAACGCCCTGTCGCTCGGCAGCCCGACGGTCTCCAGCAGCCGCCGGACGCGCGGCAGCGCTTCGTGTCTGGGTGCCCGCAGCCCCTCGGTGAGCTGGGTCGCGAGGCTCAGGCTCGGGTTCAGCGCGGTCGCCGGGTCCTGCGCGACATGGGCGACCTTGTCCCCCCGCGC
Organism: Spirillospora sp.; assembly: GCA_050698635.1. Classification (GTDB taxonomy): domain Bacteria; phylum Actinomycetota; class Actinomycetes; order Streptosporangiales; family Streptosporangiaceae; genus Spirillospora. The sequence goes on along the minus strand of JBOHBY010001076.1, from coordinate 6,983 downwards.
GCGGCGCAGTTCATGTTCCGGGAGGGTCAGCAGGTCGACGCCGTCGATGACGACCCGTCCGCCCGTGATGGCCGTCCCCTTCCGCGCGAACCCCAGCAGGGCGAGCGCGAGCGTGCTCTTGCCCGAGCCCGACTCGCCGACCACGCCCATGACCTCGCCGCGGCCGAGTTGGAAGGAGACGTCCTGGACGATGTCGTTTCCCGTGGCGCCGACCGTCACGGTGACGCCCGAGACCTCCACCTCTTTCGTCACGTCAGTTCTTTCCTTCCGTGCGGCCGACCGTCCTGGCGACGGATTCGGCGACGAGGTTTCCCCCGAGCGCCATCATGAGGATCAGCGCGATGGGGGCCAGGACCGGAAGGGGGGCGACCGGAAGGCCGTCCTGGTTTTCGCCGACCATCAGCCCCCAGTCGGCCGCCGGCGGCGCGATGCCGAACCCGAGATAGCTCAGCGACGCGACCGCCGAAACCGCCCAGACGAGCCGCATACCGGCCTCGACCATGAGCGGAGAGGTCACGCCGGGCAGGACCTCGCGGACAAGGATCTGCGCCGGCGGCAGCCCGTTCGCCTTCGCCCACAGCACGTGTTCGCTGCCGATCACCGGAAGGGCCGCTCCGCGCATCACGCGCGAGACACCGGGCACGAACGCCACACCGACGAGGACCGAGGTCAGCAGCGTGCTCCTGCCGAGCATGGACACGAAGAGGAGCACGAAGATGATTTCGGGGAAGCTCAGCAGGACGTCCATGGCGCGCATGAGCAGAGCGTCGGCGGCTCCCCCTGTGTAGGCGGCGGTGAGGCCGACGAGGGTGCCGAGGAGTACGCCGATCCCGGCCGCGAGGATCGCCATCCATGAAAGGCTCAGGCCTCCGTGGAGGAGGCGGCTCAGGACGTCACGGCCGAGGATGTCCGTGCCCAGCGGGAATTGCCTGCCCGGGCCTTCCAGGGGCGGCCCGACGATGGCGTCGGGGGCGTGGCGGGCGAGAAAGTGCCCGAACACGATGACGAGCCCGACGGCCGTGAGAAGCGCGATGCCCAGCCGGGCCTGCCCGGTGCGGACGGCAGGGCCGAGTATCGAGAGACTGCCTTTCGTTTTCACCGGTCGCTCCTTCATCGCGTTCTCGCCATCGCCGCGAGGACGTCCGCGAGAAGGTTGAAGAGGTAGTACGTGGTCGCGAGGATGAGAATGCATGCCTGCAGCACCGGCAGGTCATGGGCGTTCACCGCGTTGACCACCGCCGTCCCGAGCCCCGGGTAGGAATAGACCTCCTCGACCACGACGACTCCGGTGATGGTGATGGCCGCGACGAGTCCGGCCGCCGGAAGGCTCGCCGCGACCGCGTTCGGAAGGGCGTGCCGGAAGAGGACACGGCGGCCGCTGAGCCCCTTCAGTACCGCCGTCTGGACGTAGTCGCTGTTCATCGCGTCGATGAAGGAGGCGCGGACCAGGCGTCCGAGATACATGACGCCGAGGAGGGTGAGCGAGGCCACCGGAAGGACGAGCTTCGCCGGATACCACCAGGGCAGGTCGCCGGGCGGAATGTCCGACACTCCCGGGAGCACGCCGAGGACCGACGTGGCGAAGAAGGCGATGAGCAGCATTCCCACGACGAAGGCGGGAAGCGCGGTGAAGAGCGAAGAGGCCGCGACGAAGGCCCGGTCCAGAACGCCGTCGCGTTTGTGGGCGGTGAAGATGCCGGCGAGCACGGCCAGCGGGATGATGAGGGCCATCGAGACAAAGCCCAGGGTGAACGAGTTGAACATTCTCGGCCCGACGATGCCGGCCACGGGCTCGCCGTTCTCCAGAGACGTCCCCATGTCCCCGGTGAGCACGCCGGTGAGCCATTGCCAATACTGGACGGCGAGCGGCCGGTCGAGCCCGAGCTGCTGCCGAAGGCGGGCCACCTGGTCGGCGGTCGCGTCCTTGCCGAGGATGGTCCGCGCCACGTCTCCCGGCAGGACCTGCGTCACGAGAAAGAGCAGGACCGAGACCAGGAACAGGACGAGCACGCCGACGAGGAGCCGGCGTACCGGCCAGGGGATCGTCGCGCCCTTCTGAGCCGATGATGAACTGAGATGCGGAATGCGCGTCCGCGCCGCCGGTTTCGCCATGACGACCTTTCGTCAGCTTCCCACCGTCACGTTCGACAGGAAGGTGAGGGGACGGCCGCTCACGTCCGTCACCAGCCCCTTGACCCCGCTGCGATAGGGCAGGAGGACGTTGACGAACGCGGGCGTTATCATCGGCCCCTCCTCGTATTCGATCTCGTGCATCCGGTTCATGATCGAGCACTGCCGCGGTTCGGTCGCCGAGAACAGGTCGTCGGCGAGCTTGCCGAAGTCGCGGTTCTCCCAATGGGTGGCGTTCGCGACGCGCTTGGGAAGAAGTGACGTGATCACGTACGGCAGGTAGGGCAGCGTGTTGAAGTCGACGTACACCGGCCACTTGCCCCATTTCGACAGGAACTCCTGAGGCGTCACGACGTTGACGCCGACCTTCACTCCCGCCTTGGCGGCGTTCTCGGCGAACACCTGGGCCATTTCCTGCATGCCGGGCAGAAGCCCGTCGGTCGCGATCGAGAAGGACAGGTCGCGCTGCCCCGCCTCGGCCAGGAGTTTCTTCGCCTGCTCGATGTCCTGCACGCGCTGAGGAACGTCTGGGGCGGGGCATTGCGGTGTCCCCGCCTCATGGTCGCTCGCCGGCCGCGCGTACCCGCCGAAGGCGTTGGACACCACTTCCCGCCGATCGACGAGAAGGCGCAGGGCCTGCCGGACGCGCACGTCGTCGAATGGCGCCACCGACGTGTTGAGGCCGATCCGCAGCGTGAAATCGCCCTTGCTGTCGAGCAGTTCGATGCCGTCCTTGCCGCCGAGCGACTTCGCGATGGCGGGGGTCGCGCCCGAGGCGACGTCGACCTGGTCGGAGAGCAGCGCGTTCGCCTGCGCCTGCTGGCTCTGATATTCGATGATCTCGACCGTTTCGAGCTTGGGCTTGGCTCCCCAGTAGCCGTCGAATCGTGCCAGGCCGGACCGCCGTCCGGCCGTGAAGCCCGTGACGGCGAACGGCCCGGTGCCGATCGGCTTCGCGGGCGCCGTGCCCGCCTTGGTCATCGGGAGGAACACGTTAGCCCAGATGTCCTTGAACGGGCCGAAGGGCTTGGTGAGGCCGACCCGGACGGTCAGCCCGTCCACCGCTTCGACCTCGTCCGGGTCGATCATCTCGATCAGCGCCAGCCCCTGGACGGCGTGCTCGGGGTCGCGCAGGTACGTGATGCTCGCCACGACGTCGGCGGAGGTGAAGTCGCTCCCGTCGGAGAACTTCACGCCGGGGCGGAGCTTGATCGTCCACTGGGTGAGGTCGGCGTTCGGGGTCATCTCGGTGGCGAGGCGCCATTCGAGCCTGCCCGTGGGGCTCAGGTGGGTGAGGCCCTCGTACAGCAGGGCGCTGCGAAGTTCCTGGGTGGGGCTCTGGTTGCTCGCGTAGGGGTTCAGGCTCTCGCCCGCGTCGGTGGCGGCGGCGATGCGGAGCGTGCCGTCACCGCCGCCTCCCGCCCGGTCCGGAGGGGCGCAGCCCGCGAGCACCGCCGCGGCGAGAGCGACACCGGTCGCGGCGGCGACCAGCCTGACCGGGGCACGTCCGGCGGACGTGGCCGACGCGGGGACGGATCCGAAGCGTGGGGGTCTGCACAACACCGGGTCACTCCCGTTCCGAGTGGATGGGTTGGGTTCTAATCCGTTAGATCAGGTCCCCCGATACCTGAGCCAGGACGAGCTTCGCCCACAGTACGTCGCCATCTGGCCTGGCGGAAGAGGCTGAGCAAGATCCTTGGCGACCCTGTCTCGACGAGATCTAATCGATTAGAACTGCTACTCTCGGCGCAGGGCCGCCCGGGTGAACCAGAGGAAAGAAGAGGGGACGATGACCAGTCCGTACGAGCACCTGTTCGTGAGGAAGATGCAGAACTGCCTCGACGACCTCGTCAACGAGGGCGCCGCCGCCGGTGTCGTCGAACCCGGCAACGTGGGCCCGGCGCTGGCTCTGATGCGGGCGAAGGAGGTCCCCCAGAGCAAGATCCACATGACCTACACGTGGATCGGGAAGTGCGACGACCCCGTCCAGTGGGTCAAGGAGCACGAGCACGACTACGACGAGGTCCTGATCTGGCACGGCAACGACCCGGACGACGTGGACGACCTCGGAGCGGAGATCTATCTCGACATCGAGGGCGTCCGCCACACGATCACGACCAGCGGCGCCGTCTACCTCCCCGCGGGCGTCCGGCACTGCCCGCTCGGCTTCAACCGCGTCGACCGCCCGTTCCGGTTCAGCGCCCTGTCATTGAGCCCGGCCTATGAGTCGGACGAGCACGAGCCCCCGCGGTAAAGGCCCTGCCGCGGGACGCGCCGCCCCGCCGTGCTCACGCGCGGCGGGGCGGACGCACACCCGCGAAGCGTCCACGACCGTCCCGCGCCCAGCGGACATGCCGCACTAGCAGCCGCACGTCACGCCGATGCTGAGCGTGCCGTCCAGAACCACGGACGGCACCGAACCACGGCCCGTGTAGAAGGCCTCTTCCAGGACGTCGAAGGCACGGACCGCCAGTTCCTCCAGCGGGAGGCTGACGGTGGTCAGCGGGAAGCTCCCGAGCAGCGCCTCACGGACGCCGTCCAAACCCACGACCGCGAGGTCGTCGGGGACGCGCAGTCCCAGGCTCGTCGCCGCGCGGATCGTCACGAACGCCTGCTCGTCGGTCGTGGCGTAGATCGCGCGGGGACGGTTCCCGCGCTCCAGGACCGGCCGCACCGTCCGCTCCGCCTCGACCCTGTCGAAGGAGACCCGGACGAGCCTGCCGTCGGTGGGCAGACCCGCGGCCTCCATCGCCCGGAACCAGCCCCCCTCACGGCCCTCCGCCGGTCCCGCCTCGATCCCGCCGGCCACGCACACGATGTCGTCGTAGCCGTGCCAGAGCAGGTGCTCGACGGCGAGCTCCGCGCCCCGCAGATCGTTGAAGACCACGCTCGGCGCGGTGGTGTCGGGCGCGGCCCATTGCAGGTAGACGCGGGGGGTCTCGTCCTCCTGCCGCGGCTCCTCGCCGGTCGTGACGAAGATCCCGCGCGGACGCAGCTCCGAGAACGCCTCGCTGTACTCGTCCCCGAGAGACGACTCGTAGCCGATGTTGCCGAGCAGCGTCAGCATGCCCCGGCGGCGTCCCTCCGCCTCGATATGGCGCGAGAGCTCGCCGAAGAACGCGTTCGCGGTGTCAGGCACCAGCAGGCCGATGAGATTGGACCGGCCACCGCTCAACGCCCCGGCGAGCGGGTTGCGCCGGTAGCCGAGCATCTGGATGGCTTCCTCGACCTTGACCCGCGTCTTGGCGGAAACGGGACGGGGCCCATCGTTGAGGACGTAGCTGACAACGGCGGTCGACGTCCCCGCGAGGCGCCCGACGTCGAGGAGGGTGGGCCTGCGCGCAGGACGCGCCCCGCCGTTGGTTCCCACGCTCCAGCTCCCTGTCGATTTCTGTGGTGGCCCCTGGTTCCAGATGCCGTCCGCGCCGCCACCGCGACGTGGTCGAACCTCGCTCCAGGATACGCGGGGCGGCCGCCTCCACCCGAGGCCGCCGTCAAGCGGGGCCGGTCGATCACCGGCGGGCTGGACATAACCTGGGGCGGTGTTCTCGGCTCAAGGTCCTTCTTCGCGTGAACTGGTGGTCCAGGCGCTGTCGTCGGTCGAGCGCGGCTATGACCTGCTCGCACCGAAGTTCGACCACACGCCCTTTCGTACTCACGACGGCATCCTCGATGCGACCGCCGACGTCTTGCGTCCGCTCGGGCCGTTCGGCGATGGGCTGGACGTGTGCTGCGGCACCGGCGCTGGGATGCGCATCCTCGGCCCCCTGTGCGCGGGACGTGTCACCGGCGTCGATTTCAGTTCTGGGATGCTCACCCAGGCGCGAGAAGCACATCCGGACGCCGAATTGGTGCGGGCCGACGTCCGGGCCCTCCCCTTCACCGAGGGCTTCGATCTCGCCGTCAGTTTCGGGGCGCTCGGGCATTTCCTGCCCGCCGAACGGCCCGCATTGTTCGCCGGGGTGCACCGCGCGCTGCGGCCCGGCGGGCTCTTCGCCTTCCCGATCGGCGCGCCGCCGCCCATCGCCTCGGTCGGGTACTGGGCGCTGCTCGGATTCGACGTGGTCATGCGGGTCCGCAACGCCGTGTGGCGTCCGCCGTTCGTCATGTACTACCGCACCTGCCCGCTGCACGCCGTCCGCGACGACCTGACGGCGGCCGGATTCACCGTGACGACCATTCCTTTGGCGGCGCTGGGCCAGCGCGACGACGGCAGCCCGCGTTACCGGCTCGTCCTAGCGCGCAAAGCCGAAAGGCCGTAGCAGCGCAGGTCGACGTCAACGTGGTGTTCGGCGAACATTCGCAAGATGTGGTCGAGCGTGACGGCACGCGCCTTTCTGTGCCGGTCGTATCCGGGGACGAGGTGTTCGCGAGCCGTCGCCGAGTCGTGCCAAATCAATCGGAATGATGTCTTGGCACCCCACGCGCCGGAAAGGCAGTCGTGGAGCGCATCGAGATTCCAGCCAAAGTAACCGCCCGGGCCGTTGATCGCCTCACCGAGAGCGCAGTAGAAGCCCTCGATGTCGGTGACGAAGCGGCCGTCGAGGTCGAACACGGTCCCTGACGGCTGGTCGAGGCCGTACCGGCGGTGGTTGGCGAGCGCGACGCCTGACCATTCGTGCCGCAGCGTCCGGTCGAAGGGGGCCCACAGGTTGCGGTCGGTGGGTCGGCCGGTGCGCCACTCGTCCAGGACGCGGCGGGTCCCGGGCGGGTGCGGTTCGCCCGTGTCGCCGGTGAGGGTGACGTCCAGGAGGCCGGGGCCGAGCTTTGACGGGACGCTCGACACGATCGTCCCGGACACCCCGAAGCCGGTCAGCGCTACGACCGAACCGTCGGCGGCGATGGCCACCACG
>JBOHBY010001075.1:0-2161 GCA_050698635.1 Spirillospora sp. | reverse complement strand
GGCCGAAGTCGAGCGCGGCGACCGCGGCGGTGCCGGACCCGGCGCCGAGCTGGCCGCCGCTCGCCTCGGCGGTCTCGACGGTGAGCTCGTCGCCCGGCGCGACGGTCGCGACGGGCGTGATCGCGTTGTCCCAGGCGTGGTGCACGCTCGTGCGGCGGATGTGCATCGGTCCTCCAGCGGGTGTCGGCGGTCGGCGGGCATGAGCCTAGGGGGAGCGCGCTATAGTCGCGAGCATTGATAGTCAAGCTCAGTGACTAAATGGGGAGGTGGCCATGGACACGGCGTCCACAGGGAAGGAACGCACGACCCCAGACCTGGGCATCCTGGCGGGCCAGCTGATGCGGGCCCTGCAAGAGGAGCTGTTCCAGCGCCTGGCCGAGGAGGGGCACCCGGACGTCCGGCCGCGGCACGGCACCGTGTTCGCCTTCCTCGACCGGGACGGGGTCCGCGCGACCGAGCTGGCTTCCAGGTCAGGCCAGCACAAGCAGATCGTCGGGACGATCGTCGACGAGCTCGTCGCGCTCGGCTACGTCCGGCGCGAGCCCGACCCCGCCGACCGCCGGGCCAAGCGCGTCGTCCCGACCGAGCGCGGGCTCGACGAGATCGCCAGGGCCCGCGCCATCCTCGCCTCGATCGAGCGCCGCCACCGGGAGGAGCTGGGGGACGAGCGCTTCACCGCCTTCAAGGACGCGTTCCAGGAGGTCGCCCGAAGCCAGCGCGCGTGGAAGGGCAGGTGACAGGGCCACCCGGCCGGGTTCGGACGGCTCTTCCCGGGCAGGATCGCCCCGCGTGCCCGGGGGCCGAGGAGGGGGAACCGTGACCGTACCCTACGTTGAACTCAACGACGGCGCCGCGATGCCGCAGGTCGGCTTCGGCGTCTTCCAGGTGCCCGACGACGGCGCGGAACGCGCGGTGGCGGCGGCCCTCCGGGCGGGCTACCGCAGCATCGACACCGCGAGCGCCTACCGCAACGAGGAAGGCGTCGGGCGGGCCCTGCACGGTTCGGGCCTGCCGCGCGAGGACCTGTTCGTCACCAGCAAGCTGGGAAACGAGGACCAGGGGTACGACAGCACGCTGCGGGCGTGCGAGGCGAGCCTCGCCCGGCTCAGCCTCGACCACCTGGACCTCTACCTGATCCACTGGCCGATGCCCGCCCGTGACACCTACCTGGACACGTGGCGCGCGTTCGAGCGGCTCAAGGCCGACGGCCGAGCCCGCTCGATCGGCGTCTCGAACTTCACCGTCGAGACGCTGCGGCGCGTCATCGGGGAGGCGGACATCGTCCCGGCCGTCAACCAGATCGAACTGCACCCGTACCTCCAGCAGGACGATCTGCGCGCGTTCCACCGCGAACACGGCATCCGCACCGAGGCATGGGCGCCGCTGGGCCAGGGCCACGGCCTGCTGGACGACCCGGCCCTCGGCCGCATCGCGCGCAACCACGGCCGCACGCCCGCACAGGTCGTGCTCCGCTGGCATGTGCAGCTCGGCAACGTGGTCATCCCGAAGTCGGTGACGCCGTCCAGGATCGCCGAGAACATCGACGTGTTCGACTTCGAGCTCTCCCCGGACGACCTGAAGGCGATCGGCGAGCTGGACAAGGGCGTCCGCGTCGGCCCCGACCCCGAAACCTTCATAGCCCCGTAACAGGCGCCCACGTGTGTTGCGGAAAGTTACGGATAATAACGTTCTGTACATGGGGGATGATCAAAGGAGCTGGACGGGGCCCGGCGGCCTGCGGGTGACGGCGGTGCGGCTCACCGGGGCGCACCGGGTGTGGGCGGAGTTCGCCGGGGTCCGGGGTGAGAGCGCGCTGCTGGCGACGAGGGACGGCGCGTTCGTCGGCCGCGGCTACTACCCGTCCGTGGCGGACCTGGCCGAGGTGGTCGACCTGGCCCAGCTGCGCCCGCGATGACCGGAACGGGCGGGGCGCGGTTGCGTGAATGCGCCCCGGCCTGTAGTCCGTTGCGGTGTGCGTTCATGGGACTGGGATGTCGTCGTCGTCGGATCGGTCAACGCGGACCTGGTGGTCGGGGTCGAGCGGCGGCCCGCGCCGGGGGAGACCGTCCTCGGGTCCGACCTGGCCACCCATCCGGGCGGGAAGGGCGCGAACCAGGCGGTCGCGGCGGCCCGGCTCGGCGGCCGGGCGGGGCTCGTCGGA
>JBOHBY010001074.1:0-11826 GCA_050698635.1 Spirillospora sp. | reverse complement strand
GTGCAGGGCTCAGGCGCGCCGATGCCGGCCATGATGCGGGCGCGGTCGGCGAGCGCGGTCGGCTCGTCGCAGGTGCGGCGGGCGATCGTCTCGATGAGCCGGGACGCCTCGCCGTCGATCGGCACGGGGCCGGCGCGGAGGCCGTCCAGGGCGGGCGGCACCTCGCGCAGGCAGATCCGGTAGACGGTCTGCCGGTCGCCGGCGCGGACCTCGTGGCTTACCGCGCGGCGCGCCCAGAACGCCTCGCCGGTGCCGACGAACCGGACGGACGGGCCGTGCAGCGTCGCGAGCGGCCCGTCGGGGGACCAGTACAGCTGGTGCAGGAAGTCCTGGCGGGCCTCGCCGAACGCCAGCGCGCCCGCCGCCCGGTACCGCAGGACGAGGATGCCGCCGGGGTCGCCGAGGCCGTAGCCGAACTCCTCGCAGATCTCCGGATCGTCCGAGGGATGACGCGTCGTCGACACAGGGTGTCCTCCCAGCGCTATGTGAAGGGGTTAAGTAAGGCTTACCTTAGTCACCATGTCTTTTGCTTTGACCAGGGGACTTGCGATGGTGGCGGCGGCCGCGCTCGTTCTGGCGTCCGCGTCCGCCTGCGGCTCCGGCGACTCCTCGGACGGCTCCGGCTCCGGCGGGACGCGGGCCTTCGCCGCCGAGAACGGCAAGATCGACATTCCGGCCAAGCCGAAGCGGGTCGTCGCGACCGGCTACGCGGTGCCCGTACTGATCGAGCTCGGCGCGCCGCTGGTCGGGATCTCCACGTGGAAGCGCGGCATCCCGATGATGAGTGCCCAGGACCGCGCCACCTACGACAAGCTCGACAAGATCGCCGGTGAGATGGCCGCGCAGACCAACTACGAGGCCGTCGCGAAGGCCGACCCCGACCTGATCGTGATCGGCGTGCCGAAGCCCGTCCTCGGCGACATCAACATGGAGCGGCTGGAGTCGTTCGCGCCGGTCGTCGTGCTGGGGCCGTCGTCGCCGTCCGACTGGCGGGACCTGTCGCGCCGCCAGGCCGAGGCCACCGGCAGCGCCGAGGGCTACACCAAGGCCAAGGCCGCGTACGAGCAGAAGGCCCAGGCGGTCGCCGCCAAGTACAAGTCGGCGTTGAGCGGGCTCAAGTTCGGGCATGTCGGCGCCTACGGGGAGGTGGCGTCCGGGTCGTTCATGCGCGAGTACGCCGGGTCGTGGGGCACGAACATCGCCGGTGACATCGGCGTGAAGTACTACGGCGAGGTCAAGCAGAAGCGCGGCGGCGGGACCAACGTGTCCGAGTACCCGTCGATCGAGAAGCTCACCGAGAGCCTCGGTGAGGCCGACGTGATCACCTACACGCTCGAACCGGACGGTTCGGTGGGCCCGGCCGTCAAGTACGTCCTCGACTCCGACCTGTGGAAGCGCCTGCCAGCGGTGAGGGCGGGCCGCGCCTACGGGATCCGGTACACGCAGGCGGCGACGTACCCGTCCGCGCTGAAGACGCTCGACGGCCTCGACCAGGCACTCGCGCCGCTGCTGAAGTCATGAGGATGGACCGGAGCGACCCGCGCGGGCGGGTCGCGGAGCACCACCGGCTACCCGATCGAGGTCAGGACGGCGGTGACTGGCCGTGCCCGCTGCCGAGGACGCGCAAGTACACCGTCCGCCGCTACGCCGAGGACGCGCTCGAACTCGACCTCGACTTCGTGCTGCATCCCGGCGGGCTCGCGTCCACCTGCCGGTCGGCGTCGTGACGACGGTGCTCGGCGGAAGCTGCCTGTGCCTGCTGCTCTACAAGGAGGTCAAACGCGGATGAAGGGACCGCTGACCGCCCAGGGCATCACCCTCGGCTACGGCGACCGGGTCGTCTCGACGCGCCTGGACCTCGACGTCCCGGACGGCTCGTTCACCGCTGTCGTCGGCGCCAACGCCTGCGGCAAGTCGACGCTGCTGCGCGCCTTCGCGCGGCCGCTGGCGCCGTCGTCCGGGCACGTCGCGTTCGACGGGCGGGACGTGCGCGGCCACCGGCCGAAAGCCAGTACGCCGGGACGATCAGGTTCCGTACACCGGAATGATCGAGGCGCGGGCGAGGGTGTGGGCGGTGAGGTTGAAGCCCACCGCCGCCGGGGGCGTGTCGGAGCCGATGCCGAGCGACTCGACGTCGAGGGCGTGGACGGTGAACACGTACCGGTGCGGGTCGCCGGGCGGCGGGGCAGCGCCGCCGTACGCCTTCACCCCGTAGTCGTTGCGGGCCTGGACGCCGATCTTGGCATCCTCGGCGCCGGCGCCGGTGGGCAGTTCGGTCACGTCCGCCGGGATGTCGAACAGCGACCAGTGCCAGAAGCCGCTGCCGGTCGGCGCGTCCGGGTCGAAGCACGTCACCGCGAAGCTCTTCGACTCGGCGGGGAAGCCCGACCAGCTCAGTTGCGGGGACGTGTTGCCGCCGCCGAGCCCGCCGCCGTCGAACACGTGCTCGGCCGGGAGACGCGCGCCGTCGGTGACGTCGTCGCTGGTCACGGTGAACGACGGGACTTCGGGCAGGAACTCGTGCGGAAGCGGCGGCTTGCCGGCCATGGCGGCCCTCCTAGAGCGGTTTCAGCTGTGTGTCCCCCCATCTCTATCAGGGGTGCGTCACGTCTTGACGGCGCCCATCGTGAACCCGGTGACGAAACGGTCCAGGAACAGGTTGAACAGGAACGCGATCGGCACCGCCGTGATCACCGTGGACGCCTGGAGCGACTGCCAGAAGAACACGTCCCCGCGGATCAGCTGCGTCGGGACGCCGGTGCTGACCACCATCTCCGGGCTCGCCGACACGAACGCCAGCGCGTACACGAACTCGCTGGCCGTGAGCGTGAAACCGAACACCACGACCGCGACGATCCCCGGGAACACCAGCGGCAGCACGGCCCGCAGGAACGCGCCGAAACGGCTGTAGCCGTCCACCATGGCCTGCTCCTCGACGTCCTTCGGGACGGCCTTCAGGAACCCGATCAGCAGCCACACCGACACCGGCACGGTGATCGTCGGATACACGACGATCATCGACCAGAGCGTGTCCTCCAGGTGCAGCCACACCACGACGCGGGTCAGCGACAGGAACAGCAGCGACGGCGGCACCAGGTACACCATGAAGATCGCGATGCCCATCGGGGTGCCCCACGGACGGTCGAGCCGCGCGAGGGAGTACGCCGCCGGGATCGCGAGCACCAGCGTGATCGCCACCACCGCCCCGCCGACGATCAGCGTGTTCGCCACGAACGTCAGGAACGGCGTGTCGGTGAACAGGAACGTCACGTGGTCGGGCGTCGCGGGCTTGTTGTAGAAGAACGGGTTGCTCTCCGGGTTGTAGAGGTCCTGGTTCTGCTTGAACGCGCTGACCGCGCCCCACAGGAACGGCAGCGCGCACACCAGCGCCGCCAGGACCGCCGCCCCGTACACTCCGCACCGCGCCGCCACATGCCGCCGCGCGTACTTCCTCCGCAGCCCCTCGGCCTGCGCCGCCGTCGTCATCGGGCTCTGCTTTTCTGGGGGGCGACCCCCAGACCCCCGCGGGCGTCCGCCCGAAGATCCTCGCTCCGCTGCGGTCATCGGGCCTCCAACCGCCGGACGGCCCGCAGGATCGCGACCGCGCCCGCGAGCAGCAGGGGGAACAGGAACAGGGCGATCGCGGCGCCCTGCCCGACGTCACCGCCCTCGATGCCGCGGAAGTACGCCCACGACGCCAGCACGTCCGTCGAGTGCGTGGGGCCGCCGCGCGTCAGCACGTACGGGACGGTCATGTCCGTGAACGTCATGATCGCGCCGAACAGCCCGGCGACGGCGATCACCGGCATGGTCAGCGGGATCGTGACCTCGAACATCCGCCGCCAGAACCCGGCGCCGTCGATCCGCGCCGCCTCGTCGATGTCGCGGGGGATCGCGACCAGCCCCGCCATCACGATCACCGCGGCCAGCGGCGTCAGCCGCCACACCTGCACGGCGATCACCGACGCCATCGCCGTGCCCGGACGGCCCAGCCACACGACGTTCCCGTCGATCAGCCCGAGGTTGCGCAGCACCCAGTCGAGCGGCGAGAAGATCGAGTCCAGGAACCACAGCCACGACACCGTCGACAGCGCGACCGGTGTCGTCCACGGCAGCAGCACCAGGAAACGGACGAACCACTTCCCGTGGAATTCCGCGACCAGGATGTTCGCGAGGATCTTCCCGAACACCACGATCAGCACCATGCTGATCAGCGTGAAGAACAGCGTGTTGCGCAGCGAGCGCCAGAACACGCCGTCGTCGAACACCTCGGAGAAGTTGCTGAAGCCGACGAAGTCGAACGACGGGTCGCCGGTGGTCACGTCGGAGAACGCGAACGCGATCGCCAGCAGGAACGGGACGCCGACCAGCGCGACGATGTAGACCACCGACGGCAGCAGCATCACCCACGCTAGGAACCCGTCCCGGTCGGCGAGCCCGGCCCGCGACCGCTTGGCCGGCGACCGCCTGGCCGGCGACCGCCTCGACTCCGCCGTCACGAGGAATCCCCGATCGGCACGGGGGCCGCGCGTTTCCCGGCGTCGGCGTCGAAGAACCGCAGGCGCTCGGCAGGGACCGCGAACTCGTGCGTCTCACCGGCGTTCAGGGGCGTGTCCACGGTCGCGGGCAGGCGCGCGATGACGCGGGTCTCCTCGCCGATGCCGGTGACCGTCCCGTACACATGCCGGTCGCCCGACAGGTACTCCATCCGCTCGACCTGGAACGGCATCGTCACCCGCGGCTCCGCCCGGACGTTCTCCACCGGCAGCAGATGCTCGGGACGGAACCCCACCAGCCGTCCGTCCCGCCGGACGAGGTTCATCGGCGGCGACCCGATGAACGTCGCCACGAACGTGTCGGCCGGGTCGTCGTACACCTCCTGCGGCGTCCCGATCTGCCTGACGCGGCCCTGCTCCAGCACCGCGATCCGGTCGCCGAGGCCCATCGCCTCCGCCTGGTCGTGCGTGACGTAGATCGTGGTGGTCCCGACGCGCTCCTGGAAGCGTTTCAGCTCGTCACGTGCCGTCGCGCGCATCTTCGCGTCGAGGTTCGACAGCGGCTCGTCCAGCAGGAACACGGCCGGGTCGCGGACCAGCGCCCGCGCCAGCGCCACCCGCTGCCGCTCACCGCCCGACAGCTGGCGCGGCTTACGGCGCAGCAGCGGCTCGATCTCCAAGAGGCCGGCGGCCCATTTCGCCTTGCGGTCGCGTTCGTCCTTGTCCATGCCTTCCGCGCGGAGCGGGAAGACGATGTTGTCCATGACCGTCTTGTGCGGGTACAGCGCGTACGACTGGAACACCATCGCGATCTGCCGGACGCGCGGCGGGAGCCCGTTCACGACGTTCCCGCCGATCAGCACCTCGCCCTCGGTCGGCTGCTCCAGGCCCGCGATCGTGCGCAGCAGCGTCGTCTTGCCGCACCCGGACGGCCCGAGCAGCACCAGATACTCCCCGGGCTCGGCCGCCAGATCGACGCCGTCCAGCGCCCGTACTTGCTCGGATCGTCCCCGCCGCCGGGCCCGTACCTGCCCGTCGAAGGTCTTGACCAGCCCCTTCACCTCGACCGTGTTCACAGGCCCGCCTCAGCCGCCGACGAGGCCACGCGAGCGCCAGTTCTTGAAGATCGCGTTGACGCGTTCCTCGGCCTCCGCGACGGCCCGCTGCGGCGACGTCTGGCCGCGGGCGGCGCGGCCGAACATCGTCGGCAGCACGTTGGTGTTGAAGATCTCGCCGATCGCCGGGTTGGACGGGCCCGGATAGCCGATGTTCGCGCTCCACGCCGTCGCCGTCTTCAACAGACTGAGCTTGTTCGCGGGCTTGGCGCCCCACGGGTCGTTGTCCAGCCAGCCGTTCAGCTGCGGGACGAGCGACGGCCATCCCGGCAGGTCGTACAGCTCGGAATGGAACGTCACGGCAGGGAAGTTCGCCGTGTAGTGCAGCAGGAACTCCTTCGCCGCGTCGGGGTTCCCCGCGTACTTCGGGACGATCCACTGCTGGATGACGTGCTGCGCCGCCATCGCCGCCTTCGGGCCGCGCAGCGCGGGCACGAAGAAGATGTCGTCGCCGATCGTCCGGTTGGTGCCCATCGCGGTGCGCCACGCCGAGATCGAGTTCAGGATGTACGACGACTTGCCCGCGATGAGCGCCTGGTTGTTGGACGCCGGCGTCCACGAGAAGACCTCGCTGGTCTCCGCGTCCTTGAACAGCCGGGTCATGTACTCCACGGCCGCGACGGTCGCGTCCGAGTCGAGGACGACCTTCTCGTTCTCGTCCTGGACGGCGCCGCCGAACGACCACAGCAGCGCCCGCGCCGCCATGTTCGAGTCGGTCTCGGGGGACAGCCCGATCCCGCACGGTACCCCGGTCTGCTTCTTGATCTCGGCGGCGCCGCGGAGCAGGTCGTCCCAGCTCGTCGGCCCGTTCGGCATCCCGGCCTTCGCCCACATCGACTTGCGGAAGTCGCCGGGGTCGGGCGACCAGCCGGGGCAGTAGCAGTAGAACCGCCTGGTGTTGGGGTTGTAGCTCGACTTGCGGCACAGTTCGAGCTGCTGGCCCCAGCGCCGGTTCGCCTCCTGCACCAGATCGGACAGGTCCAGGACGGACGGCTCGTACTGCGAGAACGGCGCGATGTGCTGGATGACGTCGTGGCCGCGTCCCGCCTGGATCTCGGACGCGGCGCGCCGGGGGACGTCCACGGTGTTGATGTGGTCGACGCGGACGTCCACGCCGACCCTCTTGCCCCAGTCGGCGACGAACTTGTCGAACCATTTATCGTGCCGGGGCACGAAGTGGCTCCACATCAGGATGCTGAGCGAGCCGCTCAGCTTCTTCGCCGGGGCGGTGAACACCTCCTTCGGCGCCTTGCCGGTGTTCTTCGCCTGCGGTCCGCTGGTCTCGCTCGCGCACCCCGCCAGGACGCCGTACGCACCCGCCGCGAGAGCTGTGGAGGAAAGGAAACCGCGTCTGCTGAACCGGTCGGCCATGTGGGAGCCTCCGTCGCCGTAAAGGTCTCCCCTTGAAGGTAGATCGGCGACGCCGTCTCAGCCAGAGACGATCTGGTAACTCCGCGTCACTGTGACCTCCCTGGTCACACGGGTCGCGCTACTTTGACCCCGTTACTTGCCGGTGGCCTCGGTGTAGGCGGCGGTGACCTCTTCGGCGTCGCCGTCCATGCGCATCCGGCCGTCGTCGATCCAGATGACGCGGTCGCACATGTCCTTGACCGTGTCGAGCTGGTGCGCGACCAGGAACACCGCGCCGGCCTCGCCGCGCAGCTCCTCGATCCGGCGCTTGCTCTTGGTCCTGAACTTGGCGTCGCCGGTGGCGAGGGCCTCGTCGATGAGCAGCACGTCGTGGGTCTTGGCGGCGGCGATCGCGAACCGGAGCCGGGCGCCCATGCCGGACGAGTACGTCCGCATGGGGTACTGGATGAAGCCCTCCTTGAGGCCCGCGAAGTCGACGATCTGGCCGTACCGCTCCCTGACCTCCGCCGGGGACATGCCCATCGCGAGGCAGCCGAGGACGATGTTGCGCTCGCCGGTGAGGTCCTTCATCAGGGCCGCGTTGACGCCGAGCAGGGACGGCTGGCCGTCGGTGTAGACGCCCCCGCGGTGCGGGGGCAGCAGCCCGGCGATGGCCTTCAGCAGCGTCGACTTGCCGGAGCCGTTGCTGCCGATGATGCCGACGGACTCGCCCCGGTAGGCGATGAACGACAGGCCCTTGATCGCGTGGACCTCCGTCACCGACGGGCGGCGCTGGCGGCGAATGACGCGGGAGAAGGCGGAGGCCGCGTTGCCCTTGCCGCCCGCGCCGTACACCCGGTACACGATGTGCAGGTCGTCGACGACGACGATCGGCTCCCGGTGCGGGTCGATGTCGACGGCGGCCCCGCGGACCTTCGTGTCAGCCACGGCCGTATCGCTCCTCGGCTCGGTAGAAGTACAGGAAGCCGCCGACGAGCATCACCACCGACCAGACGCCGGCGTACAGCCACAGCTGCCCCGCCGAGCTCGCGTTCAGGTCGCCCTTGATGTAGTCGCGGTACTCGCCGAGTAGTACATACCTGCTGAGCTCGATGTACACATGCGCCGGGTTGAGCTGCAGGAGCTCGCCGAGGATGGGGTACTCGGCGAGCTTGCCCCGCTCCATCAGCGACGGCAGGCTGAAGATCACGCCGGACATGTAGAGCCAGGTGCGCATGATGAACGGCAGGAGCTGGGTGATGTCGCGGTTGAACGCGCCGAGCCGGGCCATCACCATGCTGATGCCGACGTTGAACATCAGCTGGAGCGCCACGACCGGGATGAACAGCACCATCTGGAGGGTGAACGGCTCACCGAACGCCACGATGATCGTGAACAGCACGACGAGGGAGAGCAGCAGCTGCTGGAGCTCCACGACCGCGATCGCGAGCGGCAGCGTGGCCCGCGGGAAGTGCAGCGCGCGGATCAGCGAGAGGTTGTTGCCGACGGACTTGGACCCGGACGTCACGGAGCGCTGCGTGAAGCCGAACAGGAAGACCCCGGTCACCAGGAACGGGATGAAGTCCGGAATGCCCTTCTTCGTGTTCAGCAGCAGCCCGAAGATCAGATAGTAGACGGCCGCGTTCAGCAGCGGCGTCAGCAGCTGCCACACCTGACCCAGTCGCGAGTCGGTGTACATCGAGATGTTCTTGGCGGACGCGAACGCCCAGATGAAATTCCGGCGTGCCCACACGCTCTGGAGGTACTTGCGCAGCGGGGGGCGCGCCGCGCTCTGCCTCAGCCCGTGGCGGGCGGCGTAGTCGGACAGCGTCTCGTTCACGTGAGGAGGCTCCGCGATCGTGCCGACCGACTCGCCACCCGGGGAACCGAGCCGTTCCGGGTGACTCATGCCGCGAAGCTTATTGCAGTCGCCGAGCCCGGCGTGACGTTCGCCCGCATGTGACCCCCGATTTGAGATCTTTACGGAATCATGTCGGTGTCCCCGGGGGATACCCCGGGGATGCGCGTCAACCGTTCACGGCGCATCGTCGTGCCGTCACGCTATGTGTCGATCATTCGCCGGAAGGGTGTGCCCGAACCGCGTGACCGCCTGCTGCGCAGGCTCGGACGGGCGGACCGGTGGGCGTTCGACCGGGTGGCGGCGGCGCGGCTGCGGGGGCTGGAGTACGTCCTGCCGAGGCTGTCGCGGTTCGCCGACCACGGCGTCCTGTGGTTCACGGCGGCGGGTGTGATGGGCGCCATGGGACGGCCCCGGCTGCGGCGGGCCGCGCTGCGCGGCTCGGTCGCGCTCGCGGTGGCGAGCCCGATGGTGAACGTTCTCGGCAAGCACGCGTTCCGCCGGAAACGTCCCGTCGTGGATCTTGTGCCGCCGATGCGGATCAGGTGGAAGCTGCCTACGTCGCACGCGTTCCCGTCCGGTCACTCGGCGTCGGCTGCCGCGTTCGCGGCCGGTGTCGCGCTGGAGGCGCCGGGGCCGGTGGCCGTGCCGGTCGCGGTGACGGCGGCGGCGGTCGGGTTCTCCCGCGTCTACACCGGCGCCCACTATCCGGGCGACGTCCTGGCCGGGGCGGGGATCGGCGCGCTGGCCGCGCTCGGGACGCGGCTGGTCTGGCCCGTCCACGCTCCGGGTGTTCACGCCCGCCGCCGCCGGGTAGGGGTCGGGCGCCCATGGAGGAGGGGGCAGGACATGACGACCGATGACACCGTGCTGGGTGTCGACCCTGGCGACCTCACCGACGACGACCTGTTCCGCGAGCTCGGCCACCTGTACGCGACGCGGCTCGACGCCCTCCGGCACGCCGCCGACCAGGCGTACGGGGAGCACACTCGGCGGATGAACCGGCTGGAGGCCGAGTACGTGCGCCGGTTCCCCGGCCGCGAGATCGACCCCGAACGGCTGCGCGAGGGCGCCCGCGCCCGCTGACGGGTGCTTCGGGGTGGCCTATGAGGCGGCCGGGCCTCGCCGGTGGGCCCGGCTTCGCTCTTGTTCGGGTGTTGTTCACGTAAAAGTGCGGGCGTTGACACCTGGGCCGGGGCAGGGTCCGTTGCAGGATCCCGCTTGGGGATCTTGGGAGGTGGATCTGTGGGGCGGACCCGGCCCGGCCGGAAGGGACCCGGCCGGCGCGAGGCCGGCTGCGGGCGAGCGGGCCGCGAAGGGCGGTGTGCTGGGAGCCGTCAGTCCGAGCTGCGCGAATACGTCCGGCAGTGGTGGCCGTTCGTCGCGGGGACGCTGGCGACGACCGGGCTTCTGCTCGGCGCCTACCTGGGGGTTCCGCGGGAGCCCGCGGCGTCCGCGCGGCTGACCGTCCTCGGCGGGCTTCCTCCGGGGGGCTCTCCGCCGAAGCGGATCGTCCCGGAACGGTCGCCGCCCGAACGGCCGATGAGCAGCTTCACCACCCGGTTCAAACCGGGCGAGCCCAGGGTTCGCAACATCGAGCTCGGTGCGCAGATCCTGAACGGGCACATCGTCGCGGCCGGGACGACGTTCTCGTTCAACAACGTCGTAGGCCCGCGTACTGAGAGCCGTGGATATGTGCCCGCGCCCGCCATTGTTGGCCCGCGCCTGGTGAACGATGTGGGCGGCGGTATCTGCCAGGTGTCGGCGACGTTGTACAACGCGGTGTTCCGTGCGGGCCTGGACATCCGGAAGGCGCGCGCGCACAGCATGTACATGCCGGAGTACCCGGAAGGGCGGGAAGCCGCCGTGGCGTACCTGGAGCTGGACTTCACCTGGCGGAACGACACCGGACGTCCTGTGCGCCTCCAGGTCACGTACACGGCGTCGTCGCTGACCGTCAGCCTCTACGGCCAACGCAAGTACCAGGTGCGGTCGAAGGCGTCCGAGCGGTACGGGTTCATGCCGTACACGACCGGTGTGGGACGGGGAAAGAAATGCGTCCCCACCACCGGCCGCAAGGGCTTCGAGATCGACGTGTGGCGGACGCTCCTGGAGAACGGCCGCAAGGTCCGCCGGGAGCGGTTCCACACCGAGTACTCCCCGCAACCACGGGTGAGCTGCGTCTGAGCGGGCGTGTGCCATGGTGGGTGGATGGCGGTACGAGAAGGAACGTACGAGCTGGGGCCGGACGACGGCACCCTGCTGATCAAGACGGGCCGCAGCGGCCTCGGACGCCGCGCGGGCCACGACCTGACCATCGAGGCCACGCGCTGGTCGGCGACCGTCGAGGCCCGCGAGCCGCTGGACGCTTCGTCGGTCAGCGTGACCGTCGAGATCGACGGGCTTGAGGTTCGCAAGGGCACCGGCGGCGTCAAGCCGCTGACCGACCAGGACCGCGCCGAGATCAAGAAGAACCTGCGCCAGGTGCTGGACGCCCGCCGCTACCCGCGGGTCACCTTCACGTCGACGTCCATCGGCGACGACGCCGTCGAGGGCGACCTGGAGATCATGGGACGGCCGAAACCGGGCCAGTTCACGGTCGCCGGCGACGGCGACCGGGTGCACGGCGGCGGCGCCATCACGCAGAGCCGCTGGGGCATCAAGCCCTACTCGGCCTTCTTCGGCGCCCTCAGGCTCGCCGACGACGTCGAGATCACCTTCGACATCACACTTCCCGCCTAGCGCCGCCCACGAAGATCGACGTGTACTAGGGTCCGAGATCCGAACAATTCGGGCAGTCGATCTTGGGGGTCGTGATGTCGCGCGCGGACCGGACGGTGCCGACCGGGCAAGACCTGGCCGGGCGGGATCTGGCCGGGCGGGATCTGGCCGGGCGGGATCTGACCAGGCGGGACCTGGGCAAGGCGGCGGGGCTGGCGGCCATGGGCACGACGGCCGTCGGGGCGACGCTGCTGACGGGCTGCTCGTCCGGTTCCCCGAAGGAGGC
>JBOHBY010001073.1:0-2858 GCA_050698635.1 Spirillospora sp. | reverse complement strand
AACCACTCCCGCGCGCCACCATCCCGGGAGCGACGTGCGCGGCGGCGGTGATCGCCCCGACCACGTTGACCGCCCAGGCGTCCAGGTGGGCCTGCGCCGACAGGTCGCCCGGCGCGTCCTGCTGGATGATCGCGGCGTTGTAGACGACGACGTCCGGCGGACCGAGTTCGTCGGACGCCGCGTCAAGCGCCCCGCGCAACGACACCTCGTCGGCGCTGTCGGCCGTCAACGGCACGGCCCGCACCCCCAGCGCGGCGACCTCGTCGGCGACCGCCCGCACCGTCGCGGTCGTCCGGGACACGACGGCCACGGGCAGCCCCTCCCGCGCGAACCTGCGAGCGACCGACCGGCCGATCCCTGGACCTGCACCGATGACGACGGCTCCGGACATCGACGTCCCCTCCTGGCTTGGAAGACCACTGATGGTCGGGACGTTATGGCGTCACACGATGTGAAGGTCAACCGCCGGAACGAGCAGGTCGAAAGGACGCGCGTATGAGGATCGGTGACCTGGCCGACCAGACGGGAGTGAGCCGACGCCTGTTGCGCTACTACGAAGAACAAGGTCTGCTGCGACCGGCCCGACTCCCCAACGGCTACCGCCGGTACAGCCAACCGGACGTCGACGCGGTACGGCACATCCGCACGCTGCTCGCCGCGGGCCTGCCCACCGCGGTCATCGCCGAGCTGCTGCACTGCGTCCACGACGACGGCGAGCGGCTCGTTCCCGAGGCCTGCCCCGGCATGGTCACCCACCTGCGGCGAGAACGCGCCCGCGTCACCGAAACGATCACCCGGCTCCAGGCGTCCCAGCGGGCGCTCGACACCTGGCTCGCCGCGCTGACGCGCTGACGCCCTGACGCCCTGACGCCCTGACGCGCTCACAAGAACGGCAACCGAACCCCAAGCCGGCGTGAGTGCGGACATGCTGCCGGTTTGTGGCGAAGGATCATAGATACTTGGCAGATGCCGGGAGTACGGCGGTGATCCGCGTCCTGTTGGCCGAGGACCAGCACATGGTCCGAGGCGCGCTCGTCGCGCTGCTCGAACTGGAGCGTGACATCGAGGTGGTGGGCCAGGTCGACTCCGGGGCGGACGTCCTGCCCGCCGCGCTGCGGCACCGTCCCGACGTGGTCGTGGTCGACATCGGGCTGCCGGGCAAGGACGGACTGACCGCCGCGGTCGAGCTGCGCGAGCGGCTCCCCGAGTGCCGGACGCTGATCCTCACCGGGCTGGCGCGACCGGGGAACCTGCGCAGGGCGATGGCCGCGAAGGTGTCCGGCTTCATCCTCAAGGACGCTCCGCCGGAGGAGCTCTCCGAGGCGATCCGCAAGGTGGCCGGCGGCCTGCGGGTGATCGATCCGCAGCTGGCCATCGCGGCGCTGGAGGCCGACGCGGGGCCGCTGACCGAGCGGGAACTCGAAGTGCTGCGGCTGGCCGCCGGTGGGCTCGACCCCGCCGAGATCGCCGACCGGCTGTTCCTGTCACGTGGGACGGTCCGCAACATCCTTTCGGCGGTCGTGACCAAGCTCGGCGCCCGCAACCGTCTCGACGCCGTCCGGATCGCGGCGGAGGCCGGCTGGCTGTGACCCGGCCGCCTCCCGCGATCCGTCGGCGGGTACCTCGGCGACCAGCTCGAAACCGCCCCCGGACGGCGCGGCCGACAGCGTCCCGCCCACCGCCAGGACACGCGCGGTGAGGTTGGCGATCCCGTTGCCCGGTGGGCCCGGCACCGTCGCCGGGACGCCGTCGTTGGCGACCCGCAGCCGGAACCGGTCGCCGGTCCGTCCGATCTCCAGCGTGACCCGGCGGGCGGCGCTGTGCCGCAGCACGTTCGCGACGGCCTCCCGCAGGACGACGGCCAGCGCCGCGTCCACGGCAGCGTCCATCCCGGAGGCCGTCGCGGTTTCGGCGGGCGCGCGCGGGGTGCGTCCACGAACCTGGACGCCGACCGCCGACAGCAGCCGCCGCGCCGCCCGCGACTCGGCCGCCAGCGACAGCCCGGAATCACCGGCGCCTGAGCGCAGTTCGCCCAGCGCCGCCTCGGCCAGCTCCACGATCTCGACGATCTGCGTCCGCGCCCGGCGGGGCTCGCGGTCGACGATCCGGCAGACGAGCTCGCCCTTCAGGATGATCGCCGAAAGCGTCAGGCCGTACAGGTCGTGTACGTCGCGGGCGAACCGCTGCCGCTCGGCGAGCACCGCCATCGCCGACGCGGCGGCGTGCGCGTCCTGCAGCCGCCGTGCCATCTCGTTCAGGGTCGTCAGCCCGTAGACGACCAGCGTGAGATGCACGGTGATCATGACGAAGGTCTCCAGGTCCCAGCCCCGCACTCCCGCCGCGAAGGCCACGTGACAGGTGGCGGCGACCAGCAGTAGGACGGTGAGCGGCACCGACCACCGGGCCCGGACCAGCAGCAACAGCGAGCCCAGCAGGAATCCGAGGGTGACCGCGACAAGCGGTGCCCGCACCGCCATCGCCGCGCCGGTCAGTGCCGCCTGGACCGCCAGTGTCGCGTAGGCACCGGCGGTTCCGGCGAGCTTCGGGCGCAGCACCGTGTGCATCACCTGCAGACCGAGGATCGCCGCCACCAGCGACGCGAAGACCGCCAGCTCGGCGCCCGCGAGTCCCGACGGCCGCAACGGCTGAGACGCGATCAGCCAGCCGACGTAGATCACATGCACGCAGATCAGGATCGGCAGGGCCAGCCGCGAGATCTCCGCGCCGCCGCCCGCCCCGCCCATCGCGACGACATCGCGTTGCCCGCCTGCCAAGGCCCGCGCCTGGGAGAGCGCCTCCCGGGCCGTCCGGACGAGGCCGCCGAACGCCGCGCCCGCGCCCTCGCCGGCACCGGCGCC
>JBOHBY010001072.1:0-4758 GCA_050698635.1 Spirillospora sp. | reverse complement strand
GTGCACGACGAGACCGTCCGGCGTGGACGACGTCGACCCCTGCCGCGTCACCCGGAACGCCGCCATGTTCTCCGACAACGCGGCGGCCGTGCCGGACGGCGGCGTCGCCAGCCGGTTCCCGGCCCGGTCGACGAGGGCGTACCCGGCGGGCCGCTCGTCCGTGCCGGACGCCGAGATGAGGATCCGGTCCTGCCACACCACCCCGACGCGGACCATCGCGCCGTCGACGAACGGCCGCTTCTTCGAGGTCACGGGTTCGCCGTGGCGGCCGGGGCGGATCGTCACGATGCGCCCATCGGAGCCCGAGCAGGCGATCAGCGTCCGCCCGTCGTCGGCGCAGCCGTAGAGGGCGAGCGCCTCGAACGGTCTGTCGTCGTCCGCCTTCGGCGAGTCCTTCGTGAGGCGGCCGGTGGTGACGTCGACGAACATCACTCGGTCACTGCTGTAGGACCGTCCGGGAGGCGTCTCGCTCACCTTGATCACGGCCGTGCCGCCCACGGCCGCCATGAGGTGGGAGCTTTCGACCGCGGCGGCGCCCGTGCCGGTGTCGGCGCCCAGGTCCCAGCGCTTGCGGCCGGTCTTCGCGTCCAGGGCGAACACGTCTGTGTCCTTGCGCTTCTCGCCCCAGCTGTACGGCGGGGGCGCCGCGGCTCCGCGCGTCTCCCCGAGGACCATGTCACCGGCGAGCCGGAAGGCCCAGCCGTCGGCGTTGCGCCACAGCTCGCGGCCGGTCGCCGGGTCGAGCGCGACGGTCTCCGGGTCGGTGCCGTGCTTCGTCTCCACACTCGCCAGGACGACCCGTGTGTCGGCGGCCAGCATCCGCATCCGCCGGTCGCGGTCGTCGGCACCCGCGGCGCCGCCGCGTGGGCGGATCAGCGGACGCGTCCACCGGACGGCGCCGTCCTTCCCGGAAAGCGCGGCCACGCCCAGCTCGGTCTCGCGCCCCCGGTCGCCCTTGACGTACTGGACGAGAACGCTCCAATCATCCCCGTCCCCATAGAGGAGGGGCTTGCCCGTGACGCCCCGCAGGAGTTGCGCCTGATATCCGGGCCCGGGGTGGGCGACCGCACCGTTACCGCCCCTGAGCGGATAGCCACTGTCGACGACCCAGCGCGCGTTCCCCGTCCCGGCGTCGACGGCGGCCACCCGCGCGCCGCCGAGACCGACGTCTCCCGCGACGACGGCGGTACCGCCGCGAAACTCGATCCCGGCGACCCTCGACATGCCGAGTTTGCGCTCGTCCCACAGCGGCTTGCCGCCGAACGAGACCGGTTCCGGTCGCTTCTCCCCGTGCGGCAGGTCGGCGACGTCCGAGCCCCCGGACGCCCGCACCACACCGAGGACCACCACCAGCAGGACGGCCAGCAGCCCCCCGCCCCACCACACCGCGCGTGTTCGCGTCATCCCCGTCGGCCACATGGCCAACGCACCATAGTGGGTCAAAGACACCGCCGACCAGGCGACCGTCCGGCCACCGGCCGCCGAATGTGACGCCCATCACATCCACGGACGTCATCCGGACACCCGCTCGCGCGCGAACCCATGCCGACCCAGCGCCCATGAAGGAAGGCGGCGTGGCACGTGCCAAACTCCCGGGCCGTCCATGCCCACCGTCAGGACGGCCGGACTCGGCCACCCTCCAATCCCCCGCATGCCGTCGGACGAACCCCCTTTGCGGCAACCATGTCGTCAGGGCAGGGGAGAGGTTCGATGGACGGGGACGTCACGCTCAGGCAGCGGCTGGCGGCGGGCGACGAAACGGCCCTCCAGGACACCTACGACCGCTGTTCGTCACTGGTGTACAGGCTGGCCTTACGGGTCACGCGGAGCCGCGAGGCCGCCGAGGAGATCACCCAGGACGTGTTCGTCCACCTGTGGGAGCACCCCTTCGCCTTCGACCCGGGCCGGGGGACCCTGCGGACGTGGCTCGCGTTGCTCGCGCACCGGCGCGCGGTCGACTGGGTCCGCCGGGAGGAACGCCGGCGGCGCCTGCTCGACGCGGTCGGCGACCCCGAACCGGCCGCGCCCATCATCGACGTGATCATCGCGGACGAGACGGGGCTACGGGTCCGGCACGCGGTGGCGGCCCTCCCGCAGCGGCTGCGCGAGGCCGTCGAGCTCGCCTACTACCACGGACGGACCTACCGGCAGGCGGCCGCCGAACTCGGCCTGCCGGAGGGCACCGTCAAGTCGCGGATCCGCTCCGGGCTGCGCAGCATCGCCGACACCCTGGCCGAGGAAGGGAGCACTCCATGACCGAACCTCCGCTGGACCTGCGGGGGCGCACGCTCCGGGCCGCGCTGTCCCGCCGCCCTCCGGCACGTCCGGCGCCCGAGTTCGCCCGCCCCTACGCGGCGATCGTCGCCATGCTCGACGCGCTGCTGGCCGACCTGGACGACGCCGAGTGGGCGATGGTCGCCGCGCTGGACTGGGACGCCCGCGACCTGGTCGTCCACCTGACCGCGACGGACGGGCTGCTCGGCGAGGCGATCGCGGGGCAGGCGTCGTCCGCCGAGGACGTCCTCGACCGGACGCGGGAGGCGGTCGGCCGCTGCCCCCCTCCGCAGGACGCGCGCCGCGCGTGGCGCGAACGCGCCGACGCCCTCTGCGACGGCCTGACCGAAGCCGACGGACGCCACCGGGTCGAGGTCGGCGGGCGGCGGATGCGCCTGTCCGACCACCTCGCGGTCCGCGCCTTCGAGACCTGGATCCACGCCGACGACATCGCCCGCAGGACCGGCCGCTCCCTGCTCCCGCCACCCGCCGAGCACCTGTACCCGATCGCCGAAATCGGCGTGCGGAGCCTGCCCAAGGCCCTCGCCGTGACCGGACGCGACCACCCGGGCCGCACGCTGCGGATCATCCTGGACGGCCCCGGCGGCGGGCGGTGGACGATCCCGCTCGGCGCCGCGGCGGCCGCCGGTGACGACCCGTCCGCGCAGGTCCGCATGGACGTCGTCGAGTTCTGCTTCCTCGCCGGCGGACGCCGCAGCCTGGCGGACATCGACGCCGAGACCGGCGGAGACCCGGACCTCGCACGCGACGTCCTGGAGGCCGCGTCGGCCTTCTCCGGCCCGTAGCTCAGGTCGCCTCCGCCTCGGCCAGCGGGTAGATGACCGACGCGGACCACCGGTCCCAGTCCATGGACGGGCGCTCCGCACGAGCGCGCGCGAGCGCGTCGTCGACCGCCTTGCGGACGTCGTCGTCGCGCACCGTCGTGCCCGCCAGCTCGCCGAGCCGGCGCAGCAGCGCCGGGAGGAGCACCGGCCGGTGGTCCAGGGGAGCGGCCCCCGCGCACGACAGCAGCGTCGCCGGATGGTCCAGGCTGCGGCGCAGCGCGAACGTGTGCGCGTCGTCACCGCCGTCCCGGCAGGTCAGGACGATCAGGAACGCGCGCAGGCCGCTCCCGTCCGGGTGGCGGAGCGCGCCCAGGTCGATGCCGCCGACGAGCGTCCTGGACGGGCCACGGGAGTTCGCGACCGTGCAGTGGTCGTCGAGGACGACCACCTGCGCGGAGCGGAGCCCGTCCAGCCTCCCCTGCACATCGTCGTCGATGCACAGCCGGACGTGCAGCCCCGGATACAGGCCACCGACGGCCTCAAGGCGCCGGGCGATCCCGTTGGACCGCCGCCGGGTGACCAGCGCGACCGCGAACGTGCGCTGCGGGGCGAGTTCGAACCGCGTCCCGTAGCCCAGGGACTCGGCGCGGAGAACCTCCCGGGTGGCGTTCTCGGTCAGCGCGACCACGCGCCGGACGGTCGATCCGTCCGTCCGGACCTCGCACTCGATGATGAGCTCGGCGTCCGCCATGCGGCCCGGCGGGGGCGGCGGCCCCTGCTCGGCGGGGGACAGCAGGTGGTCGGCGGCCGTGGTGACGACCCCGAGCACCAGCGTGCACGCGGCGACCACCAGCCACGCCATCCCGCTCGCGTTCTGCTCGGTCGCGACGTTGACCGCGACCCCGGCGGCCGACGTGGCGGCCGCGACGGTGACGCCGCTGACGAGGGGACGGGTGCGGTGCCTCATCGGCGCCCCCGCGCCTGCGACAGGCCGTCACCGGCGCGTGCGAGCACGGCGTCCGCGTCGCCGGTGCCGTCCCCGTCGTCCAAGACCTGCTGGAACTGGTCCTGGGCCCGTGCCGTGTCGCCCTCGGCGAGGTGCAGGAAGCCCAGGTTGGTGCGGGCCTGCAAGGTCGCCGGATGCGCGGTGCCGAAATCCTTGGCCCGCCGGTCGACGACGTCCCGCAGCAGCTTCGCGCCCTCCTTGCGGTCCCCGGTCTCGTGCAGGACGGCGGCGAGGCTGGCCTGGATCGCCAGGGTCTGCGGATGATGGCGTCCGAGCACGCGCCTGGCGTCCTCGAACGTGCTCCGGAGTAGGCCGGCGGCCTCGGCCGCCTGCCCGAGGTCGCGGCGGACGGCGGCGAGGTTGGCCCGTGCCCGCAACGCCTCCGGGGACCGCTCGCCGCCCTCGTCCGCCGCCTCGCGCGCCGCGATGAGGGCGTGCGCCTCGGCCTCGTCCAGGCGTCCCGCGTCGTGCAGCGCCACGGACAGGTTGCTGCGCACCGGCACCGTCCGCGCGCCGGACGGGGTCAGCGCCTCGGCGGCGGCCAGGGCCTCTTCGAGCAGGTCGACGGCGTCCGGGAAGCCCGCCTCATGCCGGACGGCGGCCAGGTTCGCTTCGAGCCTGCTCAGCATGACCGGGTCGACGGTGGTCTCTCCCGGGTCCGCGGCCCGCACCATGTCGCTGAGCAGCCGCTCG
>JBOHBY010001071.1:0-4859 GCA_050698635.1 Spirillospora sp. | reverse complement strand
CCGCCCCGCCGCTCGACACGGCCGAGGGACGCGACGCGCTCGTGGCCGCCCTCCCCGACGGGCTCCGCGCCCGCATCCAGCGGCGGCCGGAGGCGATGATGGACGCCTACTGCATCCTGCGCCCCTGCCTGGACGACACCCGTGGCCGATCCGCCCTGCTGCGCGCCTTGGGTGGCCTCCCCCTTCCCCCCACGGCATTCGACGACCTTCAGGACGCCATTTCCGAACTGCCGTGACAATGGCCGGGACCTGCCCGTCCAGGTGACACGTTTCGTTCGGCTGTGTCACTATTGTCCGCGCTCGGTGGCACGTGCCCGGGCGGCGGGGGAGTGGGGCGGGGGAAGTGGGAGGTCGAGTGAACCGGACTGTCGCCGGGGGTGTGCGCGGGCGAGGACGGGCCGCCTGATGGCCCACGCGCGCCCGCCGTCCAGACCTTCCAAGCGCCGCCGCCGGTACGTCGTGCTCGGGGCCGTCGCCGTGATCGTGCTCTTCGCGGCCGTGGGGTTCGCGGCGCGGCCGTCCGGCGACACCGGTCCGTCCGCCGCTCCGGGGGTCAGCGGTACGGGTCCGAGCATCGGATCTCCGACGGGGACACCGGCGCCGGGGGATTCGGCCGGGGCGGGGCGGAACGGTACGGCGACGCCGTCCGAGACGCCGTCGACCGCCACGCCCACACCGTCGACCGCTACGCCGACCCCGTCCACAAGCGGACGCGACACGCCAGAGCCGACGCCGCCCCAGCGAAGGCCCACCACCCCCGCGTGGACGGCCGGAGTCGGCTACCGACCCGGCGACACGGTGACCCATCACGGCGCGCAGTACGTCTGCCGGCAGGCGCACACATCGCAGGCCGACTGGCAACCCCAGGACACCCCCACGCTCTGGACCCCGGCCTGAACCCCGTGCACGGTCTATGCCGGGCGGGCCACGGTGCGGTAGTTCTCATACATGCGTGAGAGCACCCAGGTCGTCATCATCGGAGCCGGCCCGGCTGGGCTGAGCCTGGCCAACCTGCTCCGGCGGGCCGACATCGCATGCGTCGTGCTGGAGCGGCACGGCCGGTCCCACGTGGAGGGACGGCAGCGGGCGGGCGTGCTCGACCACGCCGGCACACGGATCTTCGATGAATGGGGACTCGCGGACGCGCTCCTGGCGGGCATGCCCGAAGACCGCACGCTCGAAATCCGCGTCGACGGAGAACGCCACTACCTCGACGTCCCGGCCCTGTCGGACGGCCGCGCGGGCCGGATCATCCCGCAGCAGCTCCTCGTCACGCGCCTCATCGGCCTCTTCGCGAAGAGCGGCGGCGACCTGCGGTTCGACGCCGGCGACGTCACCCCGCACGATCTCGACGGCGACCGTCCCAGGGTCACCTACCGCGACCCGGACGGGACCACGCACGAGATCGACTGCGACTACGTCGCGGGGTGCGACGGCTATCACGGCGTCAGCAGGGCCAGCGTGCCCGCCGAGGCGCTGACCGTCTACTCCTACGACCACGGGATCGGCTGGTTCACCGTCCTCGCCGATGCCCCGCCGCCCCGCCACCCGCTGCTGGCGATCAGCACCCACGGCTTCGCCGCGCAGTTCCCGCGCGGCCCGGCGGCCAGCCGCTACTACCTCGAATGCGCGCCCGGCGAGCCGCTGGACGGCTGGGACGACGAGCGGATCTGGGCGCAGCTGCGGCTCCGCCTCGGCGACGACGCCCTGCCCGCCGGGCCGATCACCGAGAAGTCCGTCGTGGACATGCGGAGCTTCGTCGTCGACCCGATGCGCTACGGCAGGCTCTTCCTCGTCGGGGACGCCGCGCACATCATCACCCCGATGGGCGGCAAGGGGATGAACATCGCGATCGCCGACGCGAACGTGCTCGCCCACGCGCTCCGCGCGGCCGTCCACGACGGTGACGACGACCGGCTCGCCGCCTACTCCGACACGTGCCTCAGGCGGGTGTGGAGTCTCCAGGAGTTCTCCCGCTGGATGACGGAGATGACGCACGAGGCCGGAAACGCCGCGCTCGCCGGAACGTTCCGCCGCGAACTGGCCAGGGCCCGCCTCGCCCGGCTGTTCACGTCGGACGCCGCCGGACGCGCCTTCGCCGACCTCCTGGCGGGCGGCGGCTGAGCCACCCCTCTTCGCCGGCGGGTCACAGGGGCGAGGGGACGGGTCGGATGGTCAGGGTGTTGACGTCCACCCCGTGCGGCCGGCCGATCGCCCACACGATCGCGTCGGCGATCTGGTCCGCGGTCATCATCGCGCGGTCGGGGGGACCGCCGTCGGCGTCGAAGAAGTTGGTCTCGGTCGCGCCCGGATTGACCAGGGTCACGCCGACGCCGTCGCCCGTCACCATGCGCCTGGTGTTCTCGGCGAGGCCGGTCACCGCCCACTTGGTCGCGCCGTAGATGTTCCCCGGGCTGTAGACGACGCCCGCGACGCTTCCGATGAGCACGATCCGGCCGCGGGTCTCCCGGAGGGCCGGAAGGGCCGCCCTGATCAGCAATGCGGGGCCGAGCACATTCGTCAGCACCATGTCGCGCCACACGGCTGGGTCGCCGTCGGTGACGTCGTCGAAGGACGCGACACCGGCGTTGGCCACCACGGCGTCGAGCCGTCCGAACTCCTGGACGGTCGCGTCGACGGCCGCCTGGACGTCCTCGTAGTCGGCCGCGTCCCCGGTGAGCGTCAGCAGGCCCGCCGGGTCGCCCAGGTGTCCGGCGAACCGGCGCAGGCGGTCGGCGCCGCGTCCGGTGACGGTCACCCGGTGCCCGCCGTCGAGCAGCCGCCGGGCGGTCGCCGCCCCGATGCCGCTTCCGCCCCCGGTGATGAGGGCGACAGGAGAGTCGGTCACGCGCGGCCTCCCAAGCTCGCATAACGCTCAAATCCATGATCAACCAGCGCCCAGACTACTCGCGGGCGGCGTGGGTCGCGCCCCCGGACGCCTTCAACCTCGTGGAGCGTTTCTTGGTGGTCGCGTGGAATCGCAGGTGCTTCTGTAAGGAATGGCTCTGCTTATCGCCCTGCTAGGGATAATGGGGAGTTCTCGGAGTAAGCGTGTGCTCAGATGAGTCCGGACGAGGAGACGGCTTCGGATTCGCTGGGGGAGCAAACGGGATGAAACAGGGATGGGTTCGTGCCGCGGCGGTTTTCGGGGCCGCTGCGGCCGTTACGTCGCTCGGGAACGCGCCGATGCCGCTGGCGTCGGCGGCGGAGCGGCGTCCCGGCTCGGTGCTGGTCGGCGAGACGTTCACCAGGGCCACCGCGGACTCGCGCTTCGTCGGGTACGGCGCGGCCTGCCTGACGGGCGCGCCGCGTGGACGGGTCGAGGCGGAGGCCACGAATCATCCGCTCAGGGGATGCCGCCGGGATCCGGTCGGTCCCGTTCCGCCGGGCAACGCGGCTCCGCACGGATACCTTCAGCTCACCGACGCCCATTTCGAGGCGACCGGCGCCGTTCTGTTCGACTCGCCGATCCCGGCGAAGGACGGCCTGCAAGTCGTCTTCGAACAATGGCAGTACGGCAACACCACACGGTCCCCGGCCGACGGGATCTCGTTCTTCCTGACCGACGGCTCCCGGCGTCTCACCACCCCGGGCGCTTTCGGCGGAAGCCTGGGCTACGCCCAGAAAAGGCCGGGCGGTGACCCCAACGCCCAGTTCGTCCCGGGGGTCGACGGCGGATATCTCGGCATCGGGCTCGATGTGCTGGGCGAGTACTTCGGCGACGGGGAAGGGCGCGGGAACGGGTGCCGAAGGCGCTCCCCGGCCGGGACGGCGTTCCGTCCGCCCGCTCCCGGCCCCAACATCGTCACCGCCCGCGGCCCCGGAAACGGTGTCACCGGGTACTGCCTGCTCGACGCGACGACCACCAACAAGAGGACGACCGGGCCCTGGCCGTCCTCGCTTCCCGGGCGGCTTCACGGCGATCTGAGAAAACTGCCCGCCGACGCGGCGCCGCGGCGGGCCGAAAGCCTGCTGGAACCGGTGAAAAGGACCGTCCGTATAACGGTGCCGCCGGGGCCGGATCCGGTCGTCACGGTCGACATCGACTTCCGGGACGGCCGGGGTTTCCGGCGCGTTCTCGGATTTCCCGCGCCCGCACCCGTCCCGACCACCTTCAAATTCGGCTTCGCCGCGTCCACGGGGCCGCTCACCGACGTGCAGCTGATCCGCCGGGTCGTCCTGCGCACCACCCGTTAGGGACGGACCAGCCCTAGACTGGCCGACGATTACATCTCCGAAATAGCGCGTGATAGCGCGCCGTATCGGAAATATCGGGTTCCACGTCGCTGAGGTCACGGAGGCCGCGTCGTGCGCATCGTCGGCCTGAACCGGCCGGTGTCCGGCGTGCCCGGGTCCGGGGCGCCGGTGCTTGAGCTGCGCGGGGTGTGCAAGGCGTTCGGCGGCGCCCGCGCGCTGAGCGACGTGGACCTCACGCTGGCGGCCGGTGAGGTCCACGCCGTCGTCGGGATGAACGGCGCGGGCAAGTCCACCCTGGTGGAGACGATGTGCGGCGCCATCGTCCCCGACCAGGGCACGATCCACATCGCCGGACGCCGCCACACGGCCTTGACGCCGCGGCGCGCCCACGCGGCCGGGGTGAGCATCGTCCACCAGAAGCGGTCCCTGGTCCCCGGGCTGACCGTCGCCGAGAACCTGCTCCTCGGCCGCCTACCCACCCGCCTCGGCGCGGTGCGCTGGAAGAGCGCGCACCGGGAGGCGGAACGCGCGCTCGCCGAGGTCGGCATCGGCATCGCCACCGGCCGGGTCGCCGCCGGGCTGGCCCCGGCCGAGCAGACCCTGGTCGAGATCGCGCGGGAGGCGCGGCCCGGCGGGCGGATCCTCATCCTGGACGAGCCCAC
>JBOHBY010001070.1:0-5047 GCA_050698635.1 Spirillospora sp. | reverse complement strand
CGCGCGACGGCGTCGGCGCGGCGCTGAACAGCGCGGTGAGCACGCCGGTCGTCGCCAGCAGCCAGAACGCGGTGAAGAACCCGGCGGCGAGGTTGAGGCCGACCGCCACGCACGTGTCGGCGCGGCTCGCCCGCCAGGCCAGCCGCGCCGCCTGGACGATCACCGCCGGGAGCCGGCGCGCGATCGTGCGCATGCCCGTCTCGGTGAGTTCCTTGTCCCGCGCGTGCCAGTTGAGGATGACCTCGGGCAGACCGGGATCGGGTGGCGCCTCCCGGCGCCGGCGCCGCCAAACCGCCTCTCGTTTGCGGAAATGTCGCGTAAAACGCCGTAATGTACCCATGCGCCGCCCTTCGCACGTACTGCCCGCCAGGGGCAGTGTGCTTCCTGAGAGGGACGCTGTCTGCCGCGTTTGTCACGAAGCGTGGTTATTTGGAGCAGTCCACAATCATGCGGTGGATGGACGCGGCGGAACCCCTAGGGTGTCTAGGGTTCATCGCATGAGCGAAGGCTGGCCCGAGGGCTGGGCAAGCGAGGAGGACCCCCGCGTGGCGCGCAGCAACGACCACTCCGCACGCGCGGAGCACCACCACGCCGCCTACGGGCGCGAGGCTCACGGCGACCCCTACGACGACCCGTACTCCGGCGACCAGCTCGCCGGACGAGGGTACGACGAGAACGGCCCGTACGGCGGGCCTCCCGGCAGGCGGCGCCGGCGCCGCTGGCCGCGCGTCCTGGGCATTCTCGCGGTCGTCGCGGTGCTGCTCGTCGTCGGCGGCTACTTCTACCTCGACTCCCGGCTGAAGCGCGAGTCCGTGCTGGAGGAGTACCCCGGGCGTCCCAGCGACACGCCAGGGACGAACTGGCTGATCGTTGGCTCCGACAGCCGCGAGGGCCTGTCCAAGGCCGACCAGAAGCGCCTCAAGACCGGCTTCACCGGCGGCCGCCGCACCGACTCGATGATGCTGCTGCACTACGGCTCCGGCGGCACGTCGCTGATCAGCCTCCCGCGCGACTCCTACCTCCCGATCCCCGGGCGCGGGTCCAACAAGCTCAACGCGGCGTTCGCGTTCGGCGGCCCCAAGCTGCTGGTGAAGACCGTGGAGAAGGCCACCCGCATCCGCATCGACCACTACGCAGAGATCGGCTTCAACGGCTTCGTGGGCGTGGTGGACGCCATCGGCGGCGTCGACATCTGCGTCAAGGACGACATCAAGGACCCCAAGGCGGGCCTCGACCTCCAGGCCGGCTGCCAGACGCTGAACGGCGGCCAGGCGCTCGGCTACGTCCGGACCCGCGCCTACGCCCGCGCCGACCTCGAACGGGTCGAGAAGCAGCGGGAGTTCTTCGGCGCGCTGATGAAGAAGTCGACCAGCTGGGGGACGATGCTCAACCCGTTCCGCAGCATCCCGCTGGCGACCAACGCCACCAGCAACTTCCTCGTGGACGACGGCGACCACCTGCACCATCTCGTCCGCATGATGTGGGCGATGAAGAACGTCAGCGGCAAGGACGGCGTCACCACCACGGTCCCGATCGGCGGGAGCGGAAGCTCGCCGAGCGCGGGCGCCTACATCACCTGGGACAAGGCCAAGGCGTCCAAGCTCTTCGAGGCGCTCCGGCAGGACGAGCGCATCCCGCAGGACGCCATCACGAAGTGACCGCGCCCGACCCGCCCGGGGTGTCGCGCGGCCGAGGCGCTGCGCGGCCCGGGTAGGACGTTGCGTGGCCGGGGCGTTGCGCGGCCGGCGGGGCCGGCTGGTTAGAGTCGGGTCATGTCGGATGTGACGCCGGACGGCGCCGCCGGGCTGGACGAGCTGCCGTCCAAACAGCTGCACGACCGCGCGATGAGCCTCGCGAGGAAGCGCCGCGACGTCGGCTTCCTCTGGGACCTGCTGCGCGCGATCCCCGCCGCCGCGGCGGCCACCGGGGAGGTCGACCGCGCCGAGTTCGACCTGTTCCACGGGCTGTCGCTGCTGGAGGAGTTCACGCACGCGGGCGAGGGCGAGCTGGCGGACGCGCTCCGTCCCCTCTACATCGAGTACCTCTCCGCGCACGCCAAGGGGACCTGACGGTCTCTTTGAGAGTCTTTGATCTCTCTTCGGGCGGACACGGGAAACACTCTCCGTAGGCAATTGACCGCAGAGGGTGGTTGAAGTGAACAAGAAGCATGTGAAGATCGCCGCCATCGCCTTCACGGCGTGGTACGTCATCAGCAGGCCCGAGGGGGCGGCGAATCTCGTCAACAACGCCCTGAGCGGACTCGGCACCGCCGCCGAGTCGTTGTCGCAGTTCATGAGCGCCATCCCGAGCTGACGGGACCCGCTCCTGGCCTCTGTGGGGGGCGACCCCCACACCCCCCGGAACGGCCTTGGAGGCCCCGCGCCCCCGGTGGTGCGGGGCCTCTTCGCGCGCGGGGCAGCAAGCCGTTGCCCCGGCGTAAAGTAAAATCGCGCTTTGCGGGCAGACGCGCCTGGGCACAATTGGATCGGGTCAGTTGTGTCGTTGCGTTACAACCAGGGACGGCGTACGGATGTTGAAGAAGAACGCACGCTATGTGGCGATTGCCTTCGTTGTCTTCTACCTGCTGAGTTCACCGACCGACGCGGCGGGAGTGGTCAACAACGCCTTCAGCCAGCTCGGCACGGCGGGCGACCAGCTCGCGGCCTTCGTGAACGAGCTCGGCAAGTAGGCCGGCGAAGGCACGAACGACGAGGGCAGGGCCGGTCGCGAGGAGTGATCTCCTAGGATCGGCCTCATGTCTGTCTTCGATGTAGAGATCGACGGTCTGCGCGGCGGCTCCGCTGACCTCGGCCAGTACCAGGGCAAGGCCGTGCTCGTAGTCAACGTCGCCTCCAAGTGCGGCCTCACCCCCCAGTACTCCGGCCTGGAGCGGCTGCAGGAGCGCTACTCCGGACGCGGATTCAGCGTCCTCGGCGTGCCCTGCAACCAGTTCATGGGCCAGGAGCCCGGCTCCGCCGACGAGATCGCGGAGTTCTGCTCGACGACCTACGGGGTCACGTTCCCGATGACCGAGAAGGTCGAGGTCAACGGGGACGGGCGGCACCCGCTGTACCAGGGCCTGGTCGGCGCGGCCGACGCCGAGGGCCACACGGGCGACATCCGCTGGAACTTCGAGAAGTTCCTGATCGGCCCGGACGGCGCCGTCGCGGCGCGCTTCGCGCCCCAGACCGAGCCCGAGTCGGCCGAGGTCGTCGCCGCCATCGAGAAGAACCTCCCGGCCTGAATCCGCACATCCGGACGCGCCTCTCCCAGCCCGGAGGCGCGTCCCTCGTTCGCCGTACGGCCCTGTGAATCGCACCACACCGGACGTCCCTTGCCCTTATTAGATGTCTCGTCTAACTTGGTGCCCCATGGGCGGATGGACGGCACGCGACATCCCCGACCTCACCGGCCGGAGGGCGATCGTCACCGGGGCCAACAGCGGAATCGGCTACCACACCGCGCTGGGGCTCGCGCAGCACGGCGCGTCCGTCGTCCTGGCCTGCCGCGGCGCCGAACGCGGCCAGGCCGCCGCCGACCGGATCAGGGCCGCCGCACCGGACGCCGACGTCGCGCTCGGGCTTCTTGACCTGGCCGACCTGTCGTCCGTCCGGACGTTCGCCGCCCGGCACGCCGACACGCCCCTCGACCTGCTGGTCAACAACGCCGGTGTCATGGCCCTCCCGCGCCGCACCACCGCCGACGGGTTCGAGACGCAGTTCGGCACCAACCATCTCGGCCACTTCGCGCTCACCGGCCTCCTCCTGCCCGCGCTGCGCTCCGCGCCGTCCTCGCGCGTGGTCACGCTGACGTCCGGTTTCGCCTGGACGGGCCGCCTGCGCTTCGACGACCTCCAAGGCGAGCGCCGCTACGGCAAATGGACCGCCTACGCCCAGTCGAAGCTCGCCAACCTGGTGTTCGCCAAGGAGCTCGACCGACGCGTCCCTGACCTGACCAGCGTCGCCGCCCATCCCGGCTACGCCTCCACCAACCTCCAGCAGACCGGTCCCAGGATGCGGGGCAGCGCGTTCATGGAGAAGGTCACCGGCGCTGGAAACGTGCTGATCGCGCAGTCGGCTGCCGCGGGGGCGCTGTCGTCCCTCTACGCGGCGACGGCCCCGCACGTCCAAGGCGGCGCCTGCTACGGGCCCCGCCTGGTCCAGTACCGGGGCGCACCGGTCAAGGTCGTCACGCCGCCGCACGCGGGCCGTCCGGGCCTGGGCGAGCGCCTCTGGGAGGTGTCCGAAGACCTCACGTCCGTGACCTACGCCCCGGCACCCGCCTGACGCGGGCCACGGCGGGGGGCGGCGTGGTCACGGTGCGCGGGTGATGTCCCAGTCGAGGGTGGCGGGAATCGAGCCCTCCATGGTGAGCAGCCAGCGCTTGACCTCGACACCCGAGCCGCCGCTGTACCCGCCGAGGCCGTTGGACGCCACGACCCGGTGGCACGGGACGATCAGCGGGATCGGGTTGCCGCCCATCACCTGCCCGATGACCTGCGCGTGTACCCCGGTACCGCTGCGGTCGCCGAGCTCGCCGTAGGTGACGACCCGCCCGTACGGGACGGTCTCGTACAGCGTCCCGAGAACCTGCCGGGACACATCCGACATGAGCCGCCAGTCGATCGGGACCTCGAAGCGTTTCAGGTCGCCGGTGAAGTAGTCGCGGAGGGCCGACAGCACCGGGGCCAGGCGGTCTGGAGCGTCCACGACGGGCAGGCCGGTCGCCTTGGCGGTGCGGTCGCGGGCGGCGGGGGTGTCGCGGAAGTGCAGCGACACGACCCCCGTCTCGGTCTCGGCGACGAGCAGGCGTCCGAGCACGGTGTCGACCGTGCCGAACGCGAGGGTCTCGGTCATCGTTCAGCGCTCCTTCCCAACGCGTCCAGCCTCGCACGCGGATCCGTCATTCCATGACACCTCTCCCAACACCGAGGAGCGCCGTCACGTTGCGATCGTCCGGTGGAGGCGGGCGGACTCCTTCACCAGGCGGCTGGACCCGCCGCGCGCCGCCACGTCCGCGACCGCGCCGATCGCGCCCTTCACGCCCG
>JBOHBY010001069.1:0-3187 GCA_050698635.1 Spirillospora sp. | reverse complement strand
GTGCGGAGGGCCAGGCGTTCGCGGAGTAGGTCGATGGCCTCGACGATGCGCGGCGCGGCGGCCTGGGCGCGGACGCGGCGGCCGTCCAGGTCGACGACGGCCTGTGCCAGGGCGGGGCGGGGCAGCGACGGGTCGGCCACCACGCTCAGCGTGACCTGGACGGACGAGACGCCCCGCCCCGATCCGAGCGCCTCCCGGACGGCGCGGCCCGCCGCCGCGCGCTCGTGCGCCGTGATGTCACCCGAGGTCAGAAACCGGATCTCCGGTCGCTCACGGGTCGCGTTCATGATCCCCCCAGTTCGCACGGTCGTTCACCTTCGCGGAGGGGTGATCGTCGATCACCCCTCTGATCAGTGAACGCCGCGACCGTCCCGGAACTCTCCCGGGTCGAACGAGAGCTTTGTCACCCGTCCCCGCCGCCCGCCACGGCGCCGGGCGGGATTCTGGCATGATCTGCGGGCGACCGGCCCCTCGAATATTCACGTGAATGCGGCGCGTTCTTCATTCGGACGTCAAACCGCGCCATCCGGAATTGGCGAGTCCCGGATTGGCCGTCGGCGCGGCGGGACAACAGTGGTCCATTCGCGCACCATACGCGGCGCGTCCGCCGGAAATGACAGGCCGTCTCGACAGGGCAGTCAAGGGACGCCACGTTCCGCAGCCATACGGCCACCGACAGCACTGGTCACAGGCCGTGTCCATCGGCTGGTCAGCGAAGACGAGCCGGGCCGCCTTACGCCCGGGACGCCATATTCGTACTTCCCAAAAAGGCGGTCACATCCTCTAACATAGGGCGGTGCCGTTCAGTGCACCGAGAGCCCCGTCGACTGGCTGGTGACCCCTTGGCCCAGGATTCAGCTGCCCCAACACCTCCGTCCGAAGGTGATCCGGCCGGACGGCTGGTCGATTATCCCCGCCGCGGCGGGCCGACGGTGCTGCGCATTCTGCTCGGCGCCAGGCTGCGCAAGCTGCGCGAGGCGCGCGGCATCTCCACCGAGCAGGCGGGCTACGAGATCCGCGGCTCGCACTCCAAGATCAGCCGAATGGAGCTCGGCCGCGTCGGCTTCAAGGAGCGCGACGTCGCCGACCTGCTCACCTTCTACGGCGTCTCCGACCCGGCCGAGCGCGCGCCGCTGCTGGAGCTGGCGAAGGAGGCCAACACCCCGGGCTGGTGGCACCGGTACGGAGACGTCCTCGCGAGCTGGTTCGAGGTCTACCTCGGCCTGGAGGAGGCGGCGTCGCTGCTGCGCGCCTACGAGCTCCAGTTCGTCCCCGGCCTGCTCCAGACCGAGGACTACGCCCGCGCCGTCGTCCGGCTAGGCTTCAACGACGCCGCCGACGAGGAGATCGAACGGCGCGTGCAGCTGCGTACGCACAGGCAGGAACGGTTCACAGCGCCGGGCGCGCCGACCCTGTGGGCGGTCGTGGACGAGGCGGTCGTGCACCGCCCGCTCGGCGGCCGTGAGGTGATGCGGCAGCAGATCAAACATCTGGTCGAGATGTCGGAGCTGCCCAATGTCACGCTGCAGATCGTGCCGTTCGGCGCGGGCGGCCATGCGGCGGCGGGCGGCCCGTTCACCATCCTGCGGTTCGCCGAACCGGGCCTGTCCGATGTTGTGTATCTGGAGCAGCTCACCAGCGCGCTCTACCTTGACAAGCCGACGGACGTCGACACCTACCTGCGCGCCATGAACAACCTCTGCATCACCGCCGAGCGTCCTGACAGAACCACGGATTACCTGAGACACGTCCTGAACGACCTCTGACCCTGACCCGCGCCTCCCCCCGTGCGGCGCGGGCGGGGCGGGCGGAGCGTGGGCGGAGCGTGGGCGGAGCGTCAGGTCGGGTGGGGGTCTATGACGGGCTCGTCGCGGCTGCGGCTTCCACCGCGGAACTCCGCGACGACCTCGCCGCCGGGCACGCGGCGGACGGTGACGTCGTAGATCCCGCTGCGGCCGTAGCGGACGCGTTCCACCGCCGTCGCCTCCAGGACGTCCCCGGTACGGGCGGGTGCGACGAACACGACGTCGGCGGACGCGGCGACCGTCACCGCGTCATGGGTGTTGCACGCGTAGGCGAACGCGGAGTCGGCCAGGAGGAAGACGTAGCCGCCGTGGGCGATCCCGTGGCCGTTCACCATCGTGTCGCCGATCGTCATCCGCAGGCAGGCGCGCCCGGGTGCGATCTCGGTGACCTGCATCGCGAGGTCCTGCGCCACCTTGTCGCGCGCGTACATCGTCTCGGCGCATCGCCGCGCCATCTCAGCCTCGTCCACCAGCCCAGGGTAGGAGACGACGAAATCGGAGCCTTTGTCCGGGAAGGTCATCCGGAGTCCGGCGGTTATGCGGGGGCGGCCGTGCCGCGCGGCACGGCCGTTGAGAACCGCCGAACTCACCCCCAGGAGAAGGCATGTTGTTCGGGAAAGAGCACGTCGCGCGCTACCAGGAAACAGACGGCGAAGAAGGGCACGAGTGGATGGGCACCGTCACCTTGCTGCTCACCACGACCGGGCGCCGCAGCGGGAAGGAGCGCACCATCCCGCTGATCTACCAGCCCGACGGAGAGGCGCATGTCATCGTGGCGTCCAATGGCGGTGCCGACGACCATCCGCTCTGGTACAAGAACATCGAGGCCGATGCCGAAGTGAAGGTCCAGGTGAAGGGCGACCGGTTCACCGCGCGCGCCCGGACCGCGACGCCGGAGGAGAGGCCCGCGCTGTGGGCGAAGATGGCGACCGTCTGGCCCAAGTACGACATGTACCAGAAGAAGACGGACCGCGACATTCCCGTGGTCGTCCTCGAACGCGTCTGAGGCGGGCGCGGCGGGCGGTTTCGCTTTCGCGGCGCGGGGCGGACGTGTAGCGTCGTCGTAGAACATTCATTCGACCATTGTCCGCCGACGCAGCCGAGGTGCCGGGGTGCCGACGTCACAGAGTGCTGACACCGAGCCGCCGCCACGACGGCTGCTGCGCCGCTGGGAGATCGACGCGTCCGGCGGCACCGACCCTCTCGACACCACCGCGCCCCTGGACAGCACCGGGTCTGGGCCGGGGCGGCGGTGCTGGCGGGTCGACGCGGCGGACGGCTCGTTCTTCCTGAAGGAGTACGCCGAGCCCGACCGGCGGCGCGTGCTGTTCCGGCACGCCGTGACCGCCGCGCTCGACGAGGAGGGCCTGCCCGTCCTCGCG